>JBDUXZ010000031.1 GCA_039944855.1 Rhodothermales bacterium
CGTTCGCGTGGTTCGGCGGGTACCGCCGGCTCTCGAAGGACTACGAGCGGCTACCCGCCGTCAGCGAAGCGTTGGTCCAACTCAGTGCGATTCGGTTGATGGTTCGACGCATCGCCTAGCTTCCCCAAACAGTCTCTAAGAGATGTGATAGATAGTGCCGCGCTCTCAGAAGCGGCGGTAGGAGCACTTGTGTACGACGTGGCGGGAGCTATTGAGGCGCTATGGGAAGGCGGCAAGCGGATTGTACATCGAGATCTGAAGCCAGACAACATTATGGTTCGGTCCAACGGTCGGTACTGTGTGATCGATTTAGGTGTGGCGCGGCACATTGATGAACCGACCCTAACAGCAACCGGATCGACGTGGGGAACCGTGGGCTACTTCTCACCAGAGCAGGCGAAGGCGCGCAAAGCGCTGACCTCCAAGTCGGATGTCTTCGCCCTCGGCATCATTGCAGTCGAGGCGGCCCTGGGTCGCCATCCTACCCGCAGGGATCAGGGGCGTGTGTTCTCGAGCGGAATGAATCATCGGTTGCCTGGCTTAGCAAATTCATTCTCCTTCGCCCCATTGATTCAAAAGATGCTTTCGCCTAGCCCCGTCGGTCGACCTTCGCCGCAGAACATCATCAGCGCCCTCGCTAGTTACGCCCCCTAAATCCAATGGCCTTTTATCTAAATGTCGGATACTCGTTCAAAAGGCCTCCGGTCAGCGGGGTTGACCGGAGCGTTGTCATTGCTTCGGCGATGCCTATGCACGTGCTCGAGAGGCGAGACATCAATGATCGATACCCCCACCTAGATCGTCGACTGTTTGATCCACAACTCTATCTCGCAGGCTTAAGCGCCTCTGCCTCGGGAGGTGCCTGCACCAACCTGGCCTCTTACCCTTGGTTCGGAGCACAAGGGCTAGATGATTTCGACAGTGCTCTCCATAAACAGAGCAGGTGGAAAAAGGACGCTGAGAAAGAGATCGTCAAACACTGGCCCGCCGCTCCCCCTAGCGATCCAAATGAGATAGAAGTCGCCGCGCAGGAGACCGTCGAGTTCCAAGTTCGACTTGGCTGCGAAGCAATCATCCTCCCCTCACCTCTAACACGCGACCCCGGCTCTGATTACAGCTTTGAGATTCAGTGGCTAGAGAGTGGACTGCGGCAGGCTAAGGCATACGGTGACGAACTGCCTGTTTTGGCGACCATAGCAATTCAAGACCTATGCCTGCTAGCTGCTGAACCTGACAGCAACCCACTGCTAGAAATTATTGCTGACTCTGTGTCGGCGAGGGGCGTCGATGGCGTCTACCTCGTCATAGAGCAAGGGTCAGAAGCTGCCGACACTCGACAGTGCGGCAACTTCCGGGTTCTTCAGTCGGCACTGCACCTCACACACATTCTGTCAAACGATGCTGGTATCCGAGTCTTTATCAACTTCCTCGGAGCATTTGGCCTCGCGTGCGTAGCGGCAGGTGCGGAGTCATGGGCTTCGGGATGGTACAAAAGTTTGTACCGAATGAAGCTGTCTGACAAGCAGGCGGGCGGGCGGGCGTTCCCGACCTATTGGTCTGACGGGATGGCTACGGACATCCATCTGCAAAGCGATCTCGATACGCTCGCGAGTGGCAGCGCCTTCACTTCTGTAGCCACTCTGACTCCTCCCTCTGCGGGTCTGATCAAGGCTCTCAGTAGCGGCCGGGCAGTAGCGAGCGTGCCGGATTGGACATGGCGGCAGTCGAACATCTCAGCGGCCCAAGAACACTTCATTCACGCGATGGCCCGCTTCGATCAGCGTCTGCAACCGCTCACCGTCCAAGATAGAATCAACACGATTCACGAGTGGCTTAAGCAAGCCAACGCGCTTTCCTCTAGCGTTGGCCCTCAGCTAGGCAGCACAAAACTGAGTCACATAAGCGCATGGGAAGCAGCCTTCTCCGCTTACAGGCGGGACCATAACGTATGAGAAGAAGTCAGAGCGGAGGTCAGTAGATACTCCCGTTCGTGTCCTCTGCCTTCGCGACGTTCTGGTTCGACTACCCACTCAGCAGAGTCGGGGGAGATTGCACACAGACCAACCCCCTGATCCGCGAACGCCTGAAGCGAACTCGCCTTCCGAGGCGTCGTCGCAGCATCCATAGCGACGACGGCGGTATCAGCGTATCGCTTGTGAGACATGGCCTGAATCAGCGCGTCTCTCCAACGAGTCAGCTTTGCCTCTACAGCAATCACTTCTGCTCTCATCTCACCCCAGAGAGTAGATAGTGACAAAGACCCGGTAGGGTTCTCTACGACAGCGCCGCTTGCAATCAGATCCTTGAGCAGAGGCTGCAAGCGCTCAACATCGGTGTAGAGACGCTTCGCTAGTGCAGCAGGGCGAGTGCGACGGCGCTGACGGAGCGTAGCCAAGACTGCTGCGTGACGATACGTGCAGTTCTTAGGCAGCACGTCTTTGCCTGACAGGTTCTTGAAGCTTATACAGACGAAATCAGGTACCCGGTCGCCCATGGGTACCTCGCGCCTGTAGACCCTTCGACCCTCCGAGGGCCAAATCGTCATAAGCAGGCCCTCAATCTCCTCTTGGAGTTCAGTTTCGTAGCGATAAGTGCTCAAAGCTGCTGATGGGCTATCACGTCGATTGGGAATTCCCAGAAGTTAATCCATCTATCAGGACTTCGTAACGTCACGGGACCGGGACGGGGAGGTCGGCGGGGAGGCCGGACGAGACGATCGGGGCTTCGGCGGCGGTCTGCCACGGGAGCTCCGGCCACCAAGGCGCGGCGGGGGCATCGCCGAGGGTGACGCTTTCGCCGGGCTTCGGGAAGGCGACGGGCACGCCGGCGCGCTCGGCCGCCACGCGGATGCGCTCGGCGGGCTCTGTCCAGCCGTGCAGCGAGAGGTCGAACAGCCCCCAGTGGACGGGCACGAGGAGGCCGCCCCGCACCATCTGATGCACGGCGACGGCCTGCTCCGGTCCGAGGTGCACGTCGGCCCACGCCGCGTTGTACGCCCCCGCTTCGATGAAGCTCACGTCGAACGGCCCGAGCCGCTCACCGATCTCTTCGAACCCCGGTGTGAGTGCCGTGTCGCCGCTGTAGAACACCCGCCGCTCATCGCCGAGGAACGCCCACCCCGACCACAGCGTCGCGTCGCGGTCGGTGAGGAAGCGGCCCGAGAAGTGCCGCGCCGGCGTGCTGACGAGCGTGATCCCGCCGACCTCGACACGCTCCCACCAGTCGATTTCGGTGATCCGGTCGGGCGCTACGCCCCAGTATTCGAGGTGCGCGCCGATGCCGAGCGGGACGAGGAAGCGCGGCACACGCCCCGCGAGGGCGCGGATCGTGGGCTCGTCGAGGTGGTCGTAGTGGTCGTGCGAGATCACGACGGCGTCGAGCGGCGGGAGGTCGGCGAGGGCGAGGGGTGGGGCGTAAAACCGCTTCGGTCCGGCGAACGACATCGGCGAGGCGCGCTCGCCCCACACCGGATCGACGAGGATGCGCGCGCCGTCGAGCTCGACGAGGAGCGTCGAGTGGCCGAGCCACGTCACGCGAAGGTCAGAGGCGGCGTCGGCGAAGTCAGCGGCCGTCCGCGTGACGACGGGGAGCGGCTGCGCCGGCTCGCGGTAGTCGCTGCCGCCGAAGAAGAACTCGCGCGTAGCTGAGAGGCTCATCCCGCTCGAAACCGTCGGGAGTGCATTCGCGAAGCGGCCGTCGCGGTACTGCGGCGACTGCGCGATGCGGGCGAGGCGTTCGCCCGAGGGCTTGGCGCCGAGGGCGGACCAGATGTCGACCATGAGGAACGTACTTGCAGCGGCGATGAGCACGAGCGCGCCGCCGACGACACGGGGCCAGGGACGCGTCCCCGAGCGGCGGCGCACGGGGGACGAGGTGGGGGCGGAGTCGGCCACCTAGCTGCGCGGCGCGGGGCGCTCGACGAGGGGGCCGCCGTCGCCGAAGCCGTTGCCGCCGGGAAGAGCACCGGCCGGCGCAGGGACGAGCGCATCGGGCTGCCCGCCGTCGGCGACGGCGTCGCGGGCGGAGCCCATCGCGCTCCCCAACCGCAGCGCGATCGAGTCGAACGTCGAGTACATCACCGGCACGATCACCAGCGTGAGGAACGTCGAGAACGTGAGGCCCGAGATGATCGCCGTGCCCATCGGCCCCCAGAACTGCGTGTTCTCCGAGCCGATCTGGAAGTTCGGGTCGAGGTTCGTGATCAGCCCGACGAAGTCGATGTTGATCCCGAATGTGAGCGGGACGAGGCCGATGATCGTCGTGAAGGCCGTCAGGAGGACGGGCCGGAGCCTCGTCGCGCCGCCGTCGATCACGGCCTCCTTCTTGCCCTCGCCGCGCGCGCGGAGCTGCTCGATGTAGTCGATGAGCACGATGGCGTTGTTGACGACGATGCCCGCGAGCGAGATCACGCCGATGAACGTCATCAGCCCGAACGGCGTCCGCGTCAGGATCAGCCCGAGCATCACGCCGATGAGGCTGAGGCCCGTCGCGATCATGATGATGAGCGGGTTCGTGATCGAGTTGAACTGGAGGAGGAGGATGAGCGTGATGAGCGAGACGCCGACGAGGAGCGCCGTCGTGAGGAAGCCGAAGCTCTCCTGCTGGTCCTCGCTCTCGCCGGTGTACTTCACGGTGTAGCCCGGCGGCAGCTCGGCGGTGTAGTCGCTGAGGTAAGTCTGGACCCGGCCGAGGAGCTCGTTGCCGTTGACGCCCTCGGCGGCCTCGCCGGAGACGGTCACGACGCGCTGCTGCTCCAGCCGCGTGATGCTCCCGAGCCCGCCGCCGACGGAGATGTCGGCGAGGGCGACGAGCGGGATCTGCGTCCCTTCGTCGAGGATCGTGAGGCTCTGGAGCGAGGCGAGGTCGGCGCGGTCGGCTTCGCGGAGGCGGACGGTGATGTCGTACTCGTCCTCGCCCGTGCGGTACGTGCTGGCCTCGATGCCGTTGATGGCGGCGCGGACGGTCTGCGCGACCTGGCTCGTCGAGAGGCCGAAGCGGGCGGCGCGCTCGCGGTCGATGTTGACCTGGAGTTCCGGTCGGCCGGTGTTGAGGTTGTCGGAGAGGTCCACGAGGCCGGCGAGCGGCGGCACGCCGTCGGAGCCGGGCTCCGTCGCGCCGCGCTCGAGCCGCGCCTTCACCTCTTTGGCGATGCGGACGATCGTCTCGAACTCCTCGCCCGAAACCTCGATGTTGACGGGGGCGCCGGTCGGCGGGCCGTTCTCGTCCTTCGTGATCGAGGTCTCGACGCCGGGGATGCCCTGGAGCTCGTTGCGGAGGCGGCGGAGCGTGACCGACGAGGGCTCGGCGCGCTGCGCGTAGTCGACCATGTTGAGTGTGATCCGGCTCTGCTCGGGGCTGGCCGAGCCGCCGCCGAACATCGCGTCGCCGCCGACGCCGACGTTCGTCAGGATGTCGCGCGTATTCGCCTCGGCGGCGGGGTTCTCCTCGACGAGGCCCTGGATCCGCTCGAAGGCGGTCTGGGCGACGCGGTTGCTCGCCTCGATGTTCGTCCCGAGCGGGGCTTCGAGGTTGACCTGGACCATGTTCGGGTCCGTGTTCGGGAAGAACTCGACGCCGGTCGGCGCGAGGACGAACAGGAGCGGGATCGCGACGAGGAGCGAGAGGGTGCTCGTGAGCAGCCGCGCGCGGTTGTCCGTCAGGATGAGCGTCTTCCGATCGCCTGCGAAGAACAGCCCGAGCACGCCGGCCACGACGATGAACGCCGGGAGGATCAGCAGCTCGACGACCACGATCGGGTCGTCGATCCGTCCGCCGAGGAAGAGCAGGAAGAGCAGGGCGCCGATGATGGCGGCCACGATGAGCCCGGCCTTGATCGACGTCTTCCGCCCGATGAACGCCGACTCGAAGGCGTGGACGAGGATGCCGATCACGCCGACGGCGAGCAGCACGCCGGCCGGCACCATCACGACGAGGCTCCCGAGTTCCGACACCGCCCCCACCGCCGCGCCGACGATCAGGAGCAGCGCGCCGACAGTGAAGGAGCCGAGCGCGAGCGTGTTGCGGAGCATCGCGTGCTTGACTGTGTAGTCGCGCTCCAGCATCCAGCCGAGGAAGGCGCGGTAGCGCTCCGTGATGCGGGGGAGCGTCTCGTGCTGGAACCGCCGCGCTACCGGGTCGAGGAAGCGCGTGTGGAGGAGGTAGAGGACCGGGACCGCGACCGCGACGAAGACGAACGTCTTCCAGTTCGTGAGCAGCACGAGCAGGGCCGTGAACGCGACGAGGCCGTAGATGACGCGCTTGAACGCCTTGCTCTTCTTCGGCTGCTCCTCGCCGTCGAGCCGGACGAGGTAGCCCGTGATGACGGGGTTGATGATGAGCGCGACGAAGAGGCTCGCCGAGAGCGTCACGATCAGCGTCAGCGGGAGGTAGCTCATGAACTTCCCGATGATGCCCGGCCACAGCAACATCGGCGCGAACGCCGCGACCGTCGTCGCCGTGGACGCCGCGACGGCAGCGCCGACCTCGCCCGTCCCGAGCTTCGCCGCCTCCCAGCGGTCGTAGCCCTCCTCGCGGTAGCGGTAGATGTTCTCGACGATCACGACGGCGTTGTCGACGAGCATGCCGAGCGCGATGATGAGGCTGAACAGGATGATGAAGTTCAGCGTCTGCCCCATCGCCGAGAAGATGATGAAGCTGAGGAACATCGAGAGCGGGATCGCGATGCCGACGAGCGTGGCGTTGCGCACGCCGAGGAAGAACAGCAGCACCGCGATCACGAAGATGATCCCCGCGATGATGTTGTTCTCGAGGTCCTCGACGAGCGTCTTGACGTTGTCGGCCTCGTTCCCCGTGAACGTCACCTCGGTCCCCGTCGGGAGCGGATACGTGTCGACGGCCTCCTGCACGGCGTCGACGGTCTCGATGATGTTCTCGCCCGGCTTCTTCTTTACGACGAGCGTGATCACCTGGAGATCCTGCACCTCCTCGACCGGGACGAACTCGCCGTCCTCCTGCTCGATCTGGAAGACTTCGAGGCGGGAATACGAGGTGCGGTCTTTGAAGCCGAACTCGATCTCGGCCACGTCGCGGACGTAAATCGGCGCGCCGTTCTCCGCCTTGACGACGAGCGCTTCGATCTCGCTCGGGTCCTCGAACTCGCCGTCGATGCGGACGAGGTAGTTCAGCCGGTCGATGTCGACGGAGCCGCCGGGGATGTTCGAGTTCTCCTGCCGGATGATGTCGATGACATCGTTGAAGGTGAGGTTGTAGCCCTGCAGCGCGTTGAGGTCTACGTTGACCTGCACCTCGCGCTCGAGCCCGCCGATGAGGTTGACCTCGAGCACGCCCGCGATGCCTTCGAGCTCGTCCTGCAAGTCCTCGGCCACGTCGCGGAGCTGCGCGAGGGAGTAGTCGGCGGCGAGGTTGATGTTGATGATGGGGAACTCCGACGTGTCGAGCTCGGACACGATGGGCTCCTCGACGTCAGAGGGGAACTCGGCCTTCGCGCGGTCCACGCCGTCGCGCACATCGATCTTGGCGTCGTCCACCTCCACGTCCGGGAGGAACGTGATCACGACGGTCGAGACGCCCTCGGTCGAGGTGCTGCGGAGCTCGTCGATGCCGTCGATCGAGGCGATCTCGTTCTCGATCTCCTGCGTGATGATCGACTCGATGTCGTCGGGGCTCGCGCCGGGGTACACCGTCGTGACGATGATCGTGGCGAACTCGATCTGCGGGGCCGACTCCTTGGGGATCGCGACGTACGCCGCGAGGCCGATGATCGAGAGCAGCACCGTCAGCACGATGACGGCGATGCGGTTCTGGATGGCGAGGTTCGTGATCTTCATAAGGCCCGAGGGCTGGGGCGGGAAGAGGGAGGGTCAGTCGGCGAGGCTGACGGGGGCGAAGCCGGAGGGGAGCTCGTCGGAGATGCGGACGCGGTCGCCTTCGGAGACGGTCGACTGGCCCGAGGCGATGACGCGGTCCCCCGGCTCGACGCCGGAGGTGACGACGACGTAGCCGCCGGACTGCGCGCCGAGCTCGGTCGGCTGCCGCTGGGCGACGAGGCCATCGCCCTCCTCACGGACGACGAGCACGCTCGTCCCGCGCTCGTCCCGCACGATCGCGGCGAGGGGCAGGGTGATGACGTTTTCGAACTGCTGGCGCTGGACTTCGAGGCGGACGATCATCTCGGGCTTGAGCTGGCCGGCCTCGTTCGGGAGCCCGACCTCGATGGGGAACGTCCGGTTCTGCGGGTTGATGGCGCGGCCGACGAACGTGACGGTCCCGCGCATCGGGGGCACGTTGTACGCCTGCGGGACGATGCGGACGGGCGTGCCGACCTCGATGTCGCCCGCGTAGCGCTCGGGCACGCCGGCCTGCACCTTCACCTGCTCGGTCGAGACGAGGCGGACGACGGGCACCCCCGGCGCGACCTGCTCGCCGCGCTCGGCGAAGCGCTCTTCGACGGTGCCGGTGAACGGGGCCGTGACGCGGGTGTAAGCGAGCTGCTGCTGGGCCTGGGCGAGGGCGGCCCGCGCCTGGGCCACCTGCGCCCGCGCTGCCGCCCGCTGCGTGCGGACGCTCTCGAACTCCATCGCCGAGATGATGGAGTCCTGGAGCAGCGGCTCCTCGCGGCGGTAGCGGTCCTCGGCGAGGGCGGCCTGCGCCTGCGCCGCTTCGAGCGAGGCCTGCGCCTGCGCCACGCCCGCCTGCCCCATCGTCGCGTTGATCTGCGCCACGGTCCCGCCACGGCGGATCGTCGTGCCGAGCGGGGCGAGGGCGGTGAGCGTGCCCGACGCCTCGGCCGAGAGCGTCGCGTCGTCGGGCGCCTCGATCGTGCCCGTCATCTCGATCACGTCCTCGAACGTGCTCGCCTCGGCGACGATGACCTCGACGGGGAGGGTGCGGTCGAACGCCGTGGCTTCGGAGTCGACGGGCACCTCGGCGTCGCCCCCGCACGCGGCGAGGAGTAGGACCATCGGCAGCACGAGCGCGAGCGTGGCGAGGCGGTAGCCCCGGGTGAGGTGCGCGATGCGGGCGGAGAGGGAGAAGTTCATGGCGTCAAGGGGTGGCGACGCGGGGGCTGCGTCTGCACGGGGGAAGGCGTCGGGGCCGACGTTATTGGGCGGAGGTCAGGGTGGTGCCGTCCTCGGCGCCGATGGGCTCGGGGAGGACGAGGCCGATGGCGCGCTGGAGCGAGCTCCGGGCCACGAGGTAGTCGTAGACGGCGCGGAGGTAGCCGAGCTGAGCCTGGTCGAACTGGGCCGAGGCGAGGCGGACGTCGATCTGTGTCGCGACGCCGGTGCGGAGGCGTTCGGCGGCGAAGTCGTAGGCCACCTGCGCCGTCTGCACGGTCTGTTCCTGCGCCGCGATCCGCTGCCGTGCCGAGGCGAGGTTTCGCAGCGCCTGCTCCACTTCGAGGACCGCGCCCTGCACGGCCCGTTCGAGCTGGACCTCGGCCTTCTGGATCTCGATCGTGTTCTGCTGCACGCGGTAGCTCGTCTGGAACCCGTTGAAGAGGTTCCAGCTCATCCGCACGCCGACGGCCACGCTCGGATTCCAGTACGCGGTGTCGAAGAACCCGCGCGAGTCCGAGGTCACGGCGAAGGGGTCGTCGGGGTTGGCGCCCTGGATCGCGGAAGTCCGGTCGTCGGGCACGCTGCCGACGTAGTTGAGATTCGCGAACGCGCTGAGGTTGGGGTAGTACTGCGCCCGCGTGATGTCGCGCTGCACCTGCTGGAGGTCGATCGCGAGGCGGGCCTGCTCGAGGTCGGGCCGCCGCTCGAACGCCGTCGCGACGGCGTCGTCGAACGAGACCGTTTCGAGGAACACGTCGCCCGGCAGGTCGAGCTCGCCGACGAGCGCGACGCGCTGGTTCACCGGCAGGCCGAGCGCGAAGAGCAGGTTGTTCTCGGCGACGGCCGCCGCGTTCTGCGCCTCGATGAGCTGGGTCTGCTGGTTCGCCACCTCGACCTCGGCCGTGAGCCGCTCGAACTTCGGGAGGACGCCCTGCGCCACGCGCCGCGACGTCTCGTTGAGCGTCGTCTCGGTCCGCGCCACGCTCGCCCGCACGACCTCGGCCTGCTGCCGGGCGAGGAGGGCACCGTAGTAGAGCTGGCGCGTCTGGTCGATGGCGGCCTGCTGCTGCTGCGTGAGCGCGGCCTGGTTGATGTCCTTCAGGCTCTTCGCGCCTTTGATGGCTGCGAACGCGCTCCCGTTGTAGAGCGTCTGCGTGATGGAGAGCGAGTTCTGGAACTGGTTCGCCACGCCGAACGGGTTGTCGCCACTGTCGAGCACGATGCCGGCATCCTCGAACCCTTGCTGCTGGAGTCGACGGAACTCCGCGAGCGAGATCGGCTCCGTCGCCGGGTCGTCGTCGGTGCGGGCGTCCTCGTTGAAGGCGAGCCAGTCGATCGAGCCGAGTGCGCCGAAGAGGCCGCCCGCGTCGGAGCCCGCGAAGGGGTTGGCCTCGACGATGTTCCGGGTGTACGACGAGGAGACGTCGGCGCTGGGGAGCACCTGCCCCCACGCCTCGCGGACCTGCGCGTTCGCGTTGGCGACGTCGAGCGCGGCGGTACGGACACTGTAGTTCCGTTCCAGCGCGATCTCGATCGCCTCTTCCAGCGAGAGCGGGAGCACGGAGCCCCCGGTCGCCGTGGCGGGTTGCGCGAGCACAGGGCCGGCGAGTGTGGAGTCCGGCGTCTGAGCGACGGCCGGGTGGAGCGTCAGGGCCAGCAGGGCGAGCAGGATGGGGAGGGAGCGGTTCATGGGGCGAGTCGTGGAGGGCGTGCCGTCAGAGTAGGTGCCTGTGGTGACAGCGTTTAGTCGCGGGGAAGCAGGCCGTCGAAAAGAATCGTGGTGATGAAGTCGGCGGCCTCGTCGAGCGAGGCGAACTCGTCGCCGGGTTCGACGTCGCACTCAGACAGGGGCGAGGCGTACATGAGGTACCCCTTGATATTCCCCATCAGCATGTGGGCGACGAGGATGGGCGGGAGCGGCCGCAGTTCGCTTGCCGTGATCGCGCGCTCGATCGGCTTGACGAGTTCGTCCATCGCCCGGTCGCGCCGGCGGTGCAGCGAGGGCACGTGGGCGTGCTCGGTGAGCATCAGCCGTTGCGCCTCTTTGATGAGGAGGAAGAACGTCTCGCGGTTGTCCGTGAAGTGGTGGAGCAGGCGGGCGATGAAGTCGCGGAAGTGCTCGCGCGTGGAGCGGCCGTCCCCCGCTACCTGCTCGAAGTGGGTGCGGACGAGCGCCGCCATCCCGTCGAACATCTCGTCGAGCAGTGCGAAGAGGATCGACTCCTTGCCGTCGGGGAAGTAGTTGTAGAGGGTCCCTTTCCCGAACTCAGCCCGCTCCGCGATCTCGTCGAGCGTAGCGCCGTCGTAGCCTTTGTCGGCGAAGACGACGAGCGCCGCATCGAGCATCGCGCGGCGCCGAGCGAGGCGTTCGCGGTCACGGCGGGAGAGGGTGGGGACTTCCATGTCGAGGAGCATGAACCGTTAGTCAGGATGTGACTCGCTGGTCACATGCCGACTCCTACGTCACCTTCTATCCGGGGTTGCATTACGAAATGATGAAGAGCGGCACGCATGCTCGTCGCGTAGGCGCTTGTATCGCAACGAGAGAGCGGGAAGATGCGCGGCCGAGGTGAAGGTGTCGTAAAGGGTGCGCGTGAAAAAGGGGAGCCCACCCCGGTCGCTCCCGGTTCAGGCTCCCCTGTCCTTTCGGCTCCTGCCTGTCCTTTCGGCTCCTGCGATGCGGAATCAGATGTACTCCTCGAGCCCATGCGAGCCGAGGTAGTCCACGATGTTCTTGACCTGCTGCGTGGACTCCATGTGGCAGACGAGCACGGCGTCGCCCGTATCGACGACGGCGGCGTCGTGGATGCCCACGAGCACGATGAGCCGGTCCTGGCTGCGGACGTAGCAGCGGCTCGCGTTGTGAACGATGACGTTGCCCTCGACGGCGTTGCCGGCTTTGTCTTTGTCGAGGATGTCGAAGACGGCGCGCCAGTCGCCGACATCGCTCCACCCGAACGACCCGGGGACGACCCACACGTGGCCGTCGGCAGCGGCGGGCTCCATCACGCCGTAGTCGATGGAGATCTTCGGCGTGCGGCGAAAGGCGTCGTTGACAGCCTCGCCGAGCGCCGCTTCACCGTTGCTCATCGCGGCCTCAATGGGCGCGAACGCGGCCCACACGTCGGGGAGGTGGCGCTGGAGTTGGTCGAGAATGGAGTCGGCGCGCCAGATGAACATGCCGCTGTTCCAGAGGAAGTCGCCGGAGTCGAGGAAGCGCTCGGCCGTAGCGAGGTCGGGCTTCTCGGCGAAGGTGCGGACGGGAAAAGCAGACAGGGCGGTCCCATCTTCCGTCGCCGCCGAGGCGAACTGGATGTATCCGTAGCCGGTCTCGGGGTGCGACGGCTCGATGCCGATGGTGACGAGGGCGCCGGGCTCGGCCGCTTTGTCGACGGCGGCGCGGAGCACGTCGTGGAAGGCGGCGACGTTGCGGATCACGTGGTCCGCCGGCAGCACCACCATCACCGCCTCCGGGTCGAGGGTGTGGAGGTGGGCGGCGGCGAAGGCGATCGCCGGGGCCGTGTTGCGGCTGGCCGGCTCGGCGAGGATATTCGCCTCGGGCACGGCCGGGAGGTGCTCCTGCGTCTGCGTGACGTAGCGCTCGTTCGTCACCACGAAGCACCGCTCGGCCGGGACGAGGGGCTGGAGCCGCGCGAACGTGTTCTGGATGAGCGAGGCCTGCTCGAACACGTCGAGGAACTGCTTCGGGGACTCTTGCCGGCTGCGGGGCCAGAATCTGCTGCCGACGCCGCCGGCCATGATTACTGCGTAGAGGGACATGTGGGTTGCCGTCAGAACAGAGGGGAGCGAAGAGGGGACGAGGCCGCGCGGGAAGATAGGACACGCGGACGCCGGGGGTACGGTCGGATCGGCCGGGGCCGTCGGGCGTCGAATCGGCCGGGTGAACGAGGGAGGAACGGCGCTTGCATCGGCTCTCGCGTTCGGGCGTAGCAGCACGCTGCGCCTGCGCTGAGTCCGGCTCTCCGCTCGTTCTTCCTTTGTGCTGCCGACGAGAGGTGCCTACTTTCAGCGACCTTATCCAGTCTTTCTTGAGCTAGTGCGCGGTGCCGCCGCTTGGCCCTGCGTGTGACATCCTACTTCTGCTATGAAAATCGGAGTTATCGGTACCGGCTATGTCGGCCTCGTCTCAGGCACCTGCTTTGCCGAAATGGGCAACGACGTCGTCTGCGTAGACATCGACGCGCGCAAAGTCGAGAAGCTGAGCCGGGGAGAGTTGACTCTCTTCGAGCCCGGCATCGAGCGCTTCCTGGAGCGGAACCTCCGCGAGGATCGGTTGAGCTTCACGACCGACCTCGCCGAGGCCGTCGAGGCCGCCGAGATCCTCTTCCTCGCCCTCCCGACGCCGCCCGGCGAAGACGGCTCGGCCGACCTCTCGTACGTGCTCGGCGTCGCCGGCGACATCGCCGACCTGCTGGCTGCTAACCCCTCGTGGGGCTATCGCGTGATCGTCGACAAGAGCACGGTCCCGGTCGGGACCGCCGCCCGCGTCACGGCGATTATCGAAGAGCGCGGGCTCGAAGCCGGCAAAGATTTCGACGTGGTCTCGAACCCCGAATTCCTCCGCGAAGGCGTCGCCGTCGACGACTTCATGAAGCCGGAGCGCGTCGTGATCGGGACCGACAGCGAGCGGGCGGCCGATCTGATGACGCTGCTCTACGAGCCGTTCGTCCGCAGCGGCAACCCCATCATCGTGATGGACGAGCGCAGCGCGGAGATGACGAAGTACGCCGCGAACTCGCTGCTCGCCACGAAGATCACGTTCATGAACGAGATCGCGAACGTCTGCGAGCGCGTCGGCGCGGATGTGGACAAGGTCCGCCACGGGATCGGGACCGACAGCCGGATCGGGACGAAGTTCCTCTACGCCGGCATCGGCTTCGGCGGCTCGTGCTTCCCCAAAGACGTGCAGGCGCTCGTCCGCACCTCACAGGAGAACGCGTACGAGTTCGAGATCCTGGAGTCCGTCCTCCGGGTCAACGAGCGGCAACGCCGCGTCCTCGCCGACCGCATCATCGAGCACTTCGGCGGCTCGCTCGAGGGCAAGCGGATCGCCGTCTGGGGCCTCGCCTTCAAGCCGAACACCGACGACGTGCGCGAAGCTCCGAGCCACACCGTCATCCAAGCGCTCACCGAGCGCGGCGCCGAGATCCTCGCCTTCGATCCCGAAGCCATCGAGACCACGCGCGACGTGCTCGGCGAGGGCGAACTCGGGACGGGCAGCCTCGCCTACGCCGCCGACTCGTACAGCGCGCTCGTCCGCGCCGACGCCCTCGTGATCTGCACGGAGTGGCCGGAGTTTCGCCGCCCCGACTTCGAGCGGATGCAGCGCCTGCTCAGCGCGCCGCTCGTCTTCGACGGCCGCAACCTCTACGACCCCGCGCGCATGGCGGAGGCCGGGTTCGAGTACCACTCCATCGGGCGTCCGTACGTGGCCCCGGCGGGCAGCGCGACCGACTCCGCCGTCGCTGCCAACGGCCACGCTCAGTAGACGGTAGACGGTGGACAGAAGGCGGCCCTGCGTTCTGTATCCACCGCTCCTCGTTTCCCGCCCACTGTCCACTTTTTTCTGTCCACCGTCCACCGAATCATGCCTCGTACCCTCATCACCGGCGGCGCCGGCTTCCTCGGCTCGCACCTCTGCGACCGGTTCATCGCGGAAGGCCACGAGGTCGTCTGCATGGACAACTTCATCACGGGCAACCCGGACAACGTGGCGCACCTCGTCGGCCACGAGCGGTTCCAACTCGTCCGGCACGATGTGTCGAACTACGTCTACGTCGCGGGCGACCTCGACTACATCCTCCACTTCGCGAGCCCGGCGAGCCCGATCGATTACCTCCAGCTCCCGATCCAGACGCTGAAGGTGGGCGCGCTCGGGACGCACAACCTCCTCGGCCTCGCAAAAACGAAGAGCGCGCGGCTGCTCTTGGCCTCGACGAGCGAGGTCTACGGCGACCCCCTCATCCACCCGCAGCAGGAGGAGTACTGGGGCAACGTCAACCCCGTCGGCTCGCGCGGCGTCTACGACGAGGCCAAGCGCTTCGCCGAGGCGATCACGATGGCGTACCACCGCTACCACGGCGTCGAGACGCGGATCGTCCGCATCTTCAACACCTACGGCCCGCGCATGCGCGCCGAGGACGGCCGTGTGGTGAGCAACTTCATCAACCAGGCGATTCGCGGCGAGGCCATCACGGTCTACGGCGACGGCTCGCAGACGCGCTCGTTCCAGTACGTCGACGACCTCGTCGAGGGCATCTACCGCCTGCTGCTCTCGGACGAGGTCTACCCGGTCAACATCGGGAACCCCGACGAGACGACGATCCGCGAGTTCGCCGACGAGATCCTCGCACTCACGGGCTCGGCGTCCACGGTCACGTACGAGCCGCTCCCGGCCGACGACCCGAAGATCCGCCAGCCCGACATCACGAAGGCGCGTGAGATCCTCGGGTGGGCGCCGCGCGTGGACCGCGCCGAAGGCCTGAAGCGGACCTTGGAGTATTTTCAGCAGGCTCTCCCCGAGCAAGCAGAGGCTGCGAAGACGGCGTGAGTCGAGCGGAGGAGCAGACGAATCGATGAGCGGAGGAGGCGATGAGTCGAGGAAATCCGTTTCTTCGTCTCATCGCCTCATCCTCTCTTCGGCTCTTATGAAAGGCATCATCCTCGCCGGCGGCACCGGCACCCGGCTCTACCCGCTGACGCTGGCCGTGAGCAAGCAGCTCATGCCGGTCTACGACAAGCCGCTCGTCTACTACCCGCTCTCGACGCTGATGCTCGCCGGCATCCGCGAGATCCTCGTCATCTCGACGCCACGCGACCTTCCGCTCTTCGAGCGGCTCCTCGGCGACGGCGAACAGTGGGGTCTTTCGTTCGAGTACGTCGCGCAGCCGGAGCCCAACGGGATCGCCGAAGCGTTCCTCCTCGGCGCCGACTTCATCGGTGATGACAGCGTGGCGCTCGTGCTCGGCGACAACATTTTCTACGGGCAGGGTCTCTCGGAGCGGCTCCAGCACTGCGCCCGGCTGGAGGAGGGGGCGACGGTCTTCGGTTACTACGTCCGCGACCCCGAGCGCTACGGCGTCGTCACGTTCAACGCCGAGGGGCGGGCCGTGGACATCGTCGAGAAGCCCGAGCGCCCGACCTCGAACTACGCGGTGACGGGGCTCTACTTCTACGACAACGATGTGGTCGAGATCGCCCAGCGTCTGACGCCGTCGGCGCGGGGCGAGTTGGAGATCACGGACGTGAACCGGGCCTATCTGGAGCGCGGTACGTTGCGCGTCGAGCAGCTCGGGCGGGGGACGGCGTGGCTCGATACAGGCACGCATGCGGCGCTCCTCGAAGCGGCCCACTTCATCGAGGTCGTCGAGAGCCGGCAGGGGCTGAAGATCGCCTGCCCGGAGGAGATCGCGTACCGGATGGGCTACATCGACGCTGCCGCGCTGGAAGCGCTCGCCCGGCCGCTCGCGGGCAACGCGTACGGGCAGTACCTTCTGGACCTGCTCTGAGCCGGGCCGAGTGCCTGTGCCCTATCGCTCGCGCCATCCGTACGGACGCAGCATGCTGCGTCTCTACCTCCCATCTGATGACTGTAACTGACCTGAATATCCCCGGCCTCCGGCTGTTCGAGCCGCGCGTGTTCGAGGACGAGCGCGGCGCGTTTCTGGAGGCCTACCACGCCGCGCGTTACCGCGAGCATGGGCTCGATAGGGACTTCGTGCAGGACAACCTCTCGCGATCGCGGCGCGGCGTCGTGCGCGGGCTCCACTTCCAGCGCCGCCACCCGCAGGGCAAGCTGATCTCCGTCGTGCGCGGCGCGATCTACGACGTGGCCGTGGACCTCCGACCGGGCTCCGAGACCTTCGGCGAGCACGTCGGTGTCGAACTCTCGGACGCGAACGGGCGTCAGCTCTGGGTCCCACCCGGCTTCGCCCACGGCTTCGCCGCGCTGTCCGACCGGGCCGACGTGCTCTACAAATGCACGGACGTGTACCACCCCGACGACGAGGGCGGGCTCCTCTGGAACGACCCGGCGCTCGGCATCGACTGGCCCGTCGCGGAGCCGATCCTCTCCGAGCGCGATCGGATGCACCCCCCGCTCGCCGCGCTTACACCCGAGATGCTGCCCGCTGCGGAGAGCGTGGCGCTGTGAGGGTGCTCGTCACTGGGGCGAACGGGCAGGTCGGCCGCGAATTGCTGCGCGCCGCGCCCGACTTCGGTGTCGAAGTGATCGGGCTGACGCGGGCCGACCTCGACGTGGCGGACCGCGAAGCCGTGCAGGGAGCCGTCAAGAGACGCGCACCGGACATCGTCGTCAACGCGGCGGCGTACACAGCCGTGGATCGGGCCGAGACGGAGCCCGACCTCGCCTTCGCCGTCAACCGCGACGGCGCGGCGCACCTCGCCGAGGCTTGTGCCGACGCTGGGATTCCGCTCGTCCATTTCTCGACGGACTACGTCTTCGACGGGACGAAGGGCGCGTCGTACACCGAGGCCGATGCGCCGAACCCACTCGGGGTCTACGGGCAGAGCAAGTGGGCGGGGGAGGAGGCCGTGCGCGAGCGGATCGACCGCCACGTCATCCTCCGCACGAGTTGGGTGTTCAGCGCGCACGGGCACAACTTCGTCAAAACGATGCTCCGGCTGAGCCGTGAACGCGACGAACTCCGCGTCGTCGCCGATCAGCGCGGCAACCCGACGGCAGCGACGGACATCGCCCGGACCGCGCTCCGCATCGCGCAGCGGGCCGTTGCTGGAGAAACTGCTGCGTGGGGCACGTTCCACTTCGCGGGGACGCCCGCGACGACGTGGCACGGCCTCACCGAAGCCGGCGTTGCTGAAGCCCGGCGGCACGGCGAGGTCCGTGCCCAGCGCATCGAGCCGATCCCGACGAGCGACTATCCGACGCCGGCCCGTCGCCCGGTCGATGCGCGGCTCGACGGCTCGCGGCTCGCCCGCGTGTGGGGCATCGAGCCGCCGCCGTGGCAGCCCGCGCTCGCCCGCGTGGTGGCCGAGGTGCTCGGGGCTTAGAGCTCGACGCGGGCGCCGCCGTCGGCGAGCGAGCGCTTCGCGGCTTCGAGTAGGCGGACGACAGCGAGCCCATTCCAACCGTCCGTGCGGGGCCGCTCGCCCGTCCGCACGCAGTCGATGAAGTGAGTGCACTCGGCGCGGAGCGGTTCCACCGACGGGATCTTCGGGATCGTGATGTCGCCCGAGCGAACGGTGATCGCCTCGGCGTAGCCGGTATAGCCGGGCTCGACCGCGTCGGCCCCTTTGTCGTAGATGCGCACCTTCTCGGCCGCCTCCACGTCATCCACGACCGCCATCTTCTTGCTCCCGACGACGGTCACTTTGCGGACCTTGTGGGGGTCGAGCCAACTCGTGTGGAGGTGCGCGATCCGGTTGTTCTCGAAGTAGACCGTCGCGAACACGACGTCTTCGACGCCGGGCTGGAGGATCGCCTGCCCCTGCGCCGCGACGGCCACGGGCGCACCGTCGATGAAGGCGAGGGCGAGGGCGAGGTCGTGCGGGGCGAGGCTCTCGAACGCGTTCTCCCGCTGCCGCACGATGCCGAGGTTGACACGCGTCGAGTAGAGGTACTGCACGTCGCCGAGCGCGCCGCTGTGGATGAGCGACTCGACGTAGCGGAAGGCGGGATGGTAGAGGAGCAGGTGCCCGACCATCAGCCGGAGATCGTTGTCCTCAGCGAGCGTGACGAGCCGCTCGGCCTGCTGCACCGTCTGCGCCATCGGCTTCTCGACGAAGACGTGTTTGCCCGCCCGCAGCGCCGCCTCTGCCATCAAGAAGTGCCGCGGCGTCTCCGTCGCCACGACGATGGCCTCGACCTCGTTCGACTCCACAAGGTCCTCGAACCGCGTCGTCGTCTTTAGGCCGGGGTGGGCGGCCTCGGCGCGGGCGAGCACGTCGGCGCTGTGGTCGCACGCGAGCACGACCTCGGCGTCCGGGAGGGCGGCGAAGTTGCGGAGCAGGTTCTGCCCCCAGTACCCGACGCCGACCTGCGCGATGCGGATGGGACGCGATGCGGTGGTGCTCATGGGCTCGGTCGAGAGGAGGAGCGTTACACTGGTACGTGGTCGCCGACGAACGCGCGCACCGACTCGGCGATGAAGCGGAGTTGGGCGAGCGTCAATTCAGGGTGCATCGGGAGCGAGAGCACTTCGCGGCCGGCGCGCTCGGTCTCGGGCAGGCTGCCCTCGCCGTAGCCCAGGTCCTCGTACACGCCGAGCCGGTGGAGCGGCACCGGATAGTAGATCATCGTCGGAATCCCGAGCGTCCGAAGGTGCGCCTGCAACTCGTCGCGGAGGGCTGCGGGGACGCGGATCGTGTATTGGTGGAAAACGTGCGTGCCGTTGGGGTCGCGGTGGGGCACCGTCACGGCGTCGCACCCGGCGAAGAGCGCGTCGTAGGCGCGGGCGGCGATCTGCCGGGCCTCCGTCCACGCGCCGAGGTGGCGGAGCTTCACCGAGAGGATCGCGCCCTGCATCCCGTCGAGCCGCGAGTTCACGCCGACGATCTCGTGGTGGTACTTCTTCCGCGCGCCGTGATTGGCGATCATCTTCGCCCGCTCGAAAAGCGCCTCTTCGTTGCCGATGATGGCGCCGCCGTCGCCGTAGGCGCCGAGGTTTTTGGAGGGGTAAAACGAGAGGCAGCCGAGGTCGCCGAGCGTGCCCGTCGGCCGGCCCTTGTATGTCGCGCCGATGGATTGCGCGCAGTCCTCGATCACGGCGAGCCCGTGCCGCTCGGCGATCGCGAGGATCGGGTCCATGTCGGCGGGCTGCCCGAAGAGGTGGACGGGCACGATGGCCTTCGTCCGTTCCGTGATCGCTGCCTCGATAAGCGCCGGGTCGAGGTTGAACGTCGCTGGGTCGATGTCGACGAAGACCGGCGTCGCGCCGAGGAGGGATGCGGCTTCGGCGGTGGCGATGAACGTGAACGCCGGGGTGATGATCTCGTCGCCCGGCCCGAGGCCGAGGGCGGCGTACGCGATCTGCAGCGCGTCTGTCCCGTTCCCCACGCCGAGGGCGAACCGCGCGTCGAGCGCCTCGCCGAGTTCGCGTTCGAAGGCGGCGACGAACGGCCCGCGCACGAACGCGCCGGATTCCAGCACGGCGCCGATCGCGGCGTCGAGTTCGTCACGGATCGCGGCGACCTGCGCGTGCAGGTCCACCATCTGAATCGTCATAGGGCAGAGCGTAGGAGGGTCGTGGGACGGTCGCGCGGAAGCTACGCCGCGCGGCGACACGCCACGGCGGCCGAGCGTCGCTGCCGCACCGATCCCGCCGGATTTGCCGAACTCTCAACAGAGCTGACGCCTCCCTCCGCTCTTCCCGTCATCCCCGCGCAGACACGCGCGTCGGAGGCGGAGGGACCCACCGGGCTTGTAAACCCTCTGGATCCCCGCCTACGCGGGGATGACTTGTTTCTGGGGATGAGATGGGAGGAGCGGCGTGTTACTGCTTATCGAGCCGCTGCTCGTCGGGCACGGGCCGCACCGCTCGCGCCGGCACGCCGACGTGAATCTGCCCGGCCTCAGCGTCGTGCGTCAGTACGGCGCCGGCGGCGACGACGGCCTCGGCGGCGACCTCTTTGTTCGGCAGCAGCACGGCGCCAACGCCGAGCCGCGCCCCGCGCCGCACCGTCGGCCCGCCGAAGTGGGCGAACCGTGCTTCCGTCCGCCCGATGTAGTTGTCGTTGCTCGTCAGCACGCCCGGCGCTACGAACACGTCGTCCTCAATCGTCGAGTAGGCGGTGATGTACGCGTTCGTCTCCAGCTTGCACCGCGCCCCGACCGTCGACTTGTTCTCAATCGCGACGCCGCGCCCGACGATCGTGCCCGCACCGACGGTGACGTCTTCGCGGACCGTCGCGAGGTCGGCGATGAGCACGCGCTCCGCGATCCGGCACCCGGCGTAGAGCACGGCCCCGGTGCCGACGAGGCAGCCGTCGCCGACGACCGCCGGGGGTTGATCGCCGTGCGCCGTCGTCGCGCTGCGGGCCGCGCGCATCGGCTGCTTGCCGACCGTGGCGTGATCGTCCACGCGGACGCCGTCGCCGAGCACCGTCCCGGCGTGGAGCACGACGTGGTGCCCGATCCGGCTCCCGGTTCCGATCTGCACGTCCGGGCCGACGACGGTGAAATGGCCGACTTCGACATCGTCATCGAGGGCAGCGGTGGGGTCGATCTGAGCGGTGGGGGCGATTCGGGAATCAGACATGCGGCGCAGCGGAATGGGGGCGGAAACGGCGGCGCAAGCTACGGCCGAGCCGGCCCCGCACCGAGCCGTCGCCGTATCTTGTCTGCTCCCCCCTCGAACCTCGCTCCCGAGCGCATGAACCTGCTTCTCTCCCAACTCGCGGACGTGCCGCACGGCATCGGGCTGGAATGGATGCCGATCGCCAGCATCCTCGTCCCGGCCGTCCTGCTCCTCGTCCTGATCTACCTCGGCAGCCGCAACACGGTGTAGCGGAGGTACGACCGAAGACCATGGCTATCGTCCTCCCCGACGAAACGCGGACCGAGCTCATCGCCGCGCTGAAGCGCTATTTCGCGGACGAACGCGACGAAGACATCGGCGACCTGCAAGCGACGTTCTTGCTCGATTTCGTCCTCAAAGAAGTCGGGCCGAGCATTTACAATCAGGCGATCAGCGATGCGCAGTCGGCCCTCAGTCGGGCCGTGGCCGATCTCGACGTGACGCTCTACGAGCCGGAGTTCGGCCATACGACGGACGCACGCACGCGGCGGAATAGAGGCAGCGACTGAGGGCGTGGCTTCGCAAGCGAATAGACGCTACATAAGAAAAGGCCCGCAACCGATTGGCTGCGGGCCTTCCTCATGCGGAGGCGCGGGGGTTAGCCCTGCGCTTCGACCTGCGCGATGTAGTCGAGCTGGGCCTGGGCGCCGCTGACGATGGCGTCCTTACCGGCGCGACGGCCGTAGGTCTGAGCCTGCTGGAGCGAGCGCTTCGCGGCGGCGAGTTGCTCGGCCTTCACCTGGCTGACGCCGAGCTTGTAGTATGCGTTCGCGTAGAGCGTGTTGAGCGTCGCGTCGTCGTCGGCGAGGAACGGAGCGGCTTTGTCGAGCCCCTCGATGGAACTGCTGAAACGGCCCGCCTGCAGTTCGGCGTAGGCGGCGCTGAGGTAGCCTTTGCCGACGGTCTCGCGGGCCTTCATCGCCATCGCTTCGTCGCCGGCGGCTTCGGCGCGCTCGGCGAGCTCGACGAGCGCGGCTTCGGAGCCTTCCGCGTCGCCGCTGCCGCGTAGCGCGACCCCGCGGACGTAGTAGTAGTTCATCTCGTCCGGGGCCATCTCGATCGCCGCGTCGAGGGCGGCGACGGCGCTCTCGAAGTCCTCGGCGCTGACGTAGGCGACGCCGGCGTTGTAGAACGTCTTGGCGCCCATCTCGGCGTCTTCGAGGTCGCGGGCGATCTCGGCGGCGCGCTGGAACTGCGCGGCGGCGTTGCCGAAGTCCTCGGCGTCGGAATAGGCGGAGCCGGCGTTGACGAACGCCTTGGCGGCGTTCCCGCGCACGTCGGTGACGCTGGCTTCGAGCTCCGTGTCGCCGGAGGAGGCGGCGATGTCGGCGGCCTGAAGGTACTGCTCGCCGGCCTCGATGTAGCTCTCGGCGGTGGCTTGCTGGCTCGCGGCCTGGGCGGCTTCGATGACCGCGCCGAACTCGGTGCGAGCCTCGGCATTCGCCGCGCCGCCTTCCGCGGGCGTCACCGCGACGTCTTCCATGTCGGTGTCGACGGCGACGGTGTCGGCGGAGGTTTGGGCGAACGCGCTGGCCGGGACGAGGGCCAGCAGCAGCGCGAAGGCGACGAGGCGGGGCAGGAGGGAGTTGGAGTTCATGTGCATCGGTTGGTTGCTGGTAGTTGGCGGCTTGCAGGTGCGGCCTACGCCGCGGGAAAGGAGCGGGATCCTAAATTACAAGGATCTTGCCGGAGTATTCAGGGGCATAAACGAGCCCCTCGTCGGCGATTCCTGTGTGGTGCGGTGGCCACGACTGTGCAGCCGGGTGCACGCTCGGTCCGCTCCAGAGACCCCGACAGAACGGATGGGTTGCCCACGTTCGCGTGCCGTTCGCTAGAAGTTCGGGAGGTGTCCGTACTCCTGACAGAACGCGTGGATGATGTCGGCCGCCTCGCGCGGGTCGTCCGTCACCCAGAGGAGGTCGGGGTCCTCTTCCGAGATGTTGCCCGCCTCCAGGAGCGCGCCGCGGATCCAGTCCAGCAGCCCGCTCCAGAACTCCGACCCCATCAGGATTACGGGGAACCGCGTGGTCTTCTGTGTCTGAATCAGCGTCAGCGATTCGAACAGCTCGTCGAGCGTCCCGAACCCGCCGGGGAGGACGACGAAGCCCATCGCGTATTTCACGAACATCGTCTTGCGCGCGAAGAAGAAGTCGAAGTTGATGGACTTGTCGGGGTCCACGTAGGGGTTGCCGGACTGCTCGTGGGGGAGAGCGATGTTGAGCCCGGCCGAGACCCCGCCTGCCTCCTGCGCCCCTTTGTTCGCGGCCTCCATGATCCCCGGCCCGCCGCCGGTGATGACGCCGTAGCCGCGCTCGACGAGGGCGCGGCCGACCGCCACGCCGAGCTCGTAGTACGGCGTCCCCGGCTGTGTCCGTGCCGAGCCAAACACGCTCACGCACGGCCCGATCCGCGACATCACCTCGAACCCCTCGACGAACTCGCCCATGATGCGGAAGACCCGCCACGTGTCTTTGATGCGGACTTCTTGCCAGACGCTCAATTCTTCCGGGGTCATCTGCACGCCGGCTGCGATGGGGGGCTTCATGGGAGGGGAGGGTATCGGTGGGAAGGAAGCCCGCAACCTAAAGCGGACACGCGTACCGCGGCAACGCTACGGGCCAGCGTCCACCGCATTTCGACACCGCACGCAACGAGGCGAGGGCCCCCGACCGAAGCCGAAGGCCCTCGCAGGGCGGTCGAAGCCCGGCGGTCACCGGGCGCCCGATCTATGGCCTGCTAGTTCTGCAGGCTCTGGCGGTACTGCTCGTTCGCGTAGAGCGCGATCTCGACGCGGCGGTTCTGCTGGCGGCCTTCCGGCGTCGCGTTCGAGGCGACGGGGTTGCTTTCGCCCATCCCCGAGATCTGCATGCGGCCGGGCGCGACGCCCTGCTGCGCGAGGTACGTAGCGACGGAGTTGGCCCGGCGCTCGGAGAGCGTCTGGTTGTACGAGTCCGATCCGGTCGCGTCCGTGTAGCCGACGACGAGGGCATCCGTGTTCGGGTAGTTGGCGAGGCTCCGCGAGAGGTCCGCGAGGTCGCTCCGGGCGCCGGCACGGAGGTCGTAGCTGTCGAAGTCGAAGAGGATCGCGTTGTCGAAGGTGATCCGGATGCCGGCCGTGTTGCCGTCTTCGCCGGGCACGGTCTCGACCGTGGCGTTCTCGAGCTCCTGGTCGAGCTCTTCGGCCTGCTCTTCCATCTGGTTGCCGATGATGGCGCCGGCGGTCCCGCCGACGGCGGCCCCGATGATGGCGCCGCGCGCCGTGGAGCCGGTGGCCTTGCCGATCACGCCGCCGACGACGGCGCCGGCACCTGCGCCGACGACGGCACCCTTACCGGTGTTGCTCATGCCCTGGCAGCCGAAGAGGGTCAGGCCGAGCATCGCGACGATGGCGAGCGGCACAGTGAGGCGGAGGCGATTGGATAACGTATTCATGGGTTCAGTCGATGGGTTCGTGCGGAGTGGTGGGCGGGGATGCCCCGCTTTAACCGCTATTAAGCGACTTGGTACTCTTTCAAGTTCCGTTCCTCCGCAGCCTGCGCTGCGTCTGCACGCGAAATCGAACCTGGAAACGCAGGGCGAGGCCCGAGGCCCGCACTCAATTCTGCACACCACCGTCATCCTAGCGGCACACCGCACGCCCCGCGCGTCCGTTGAGTTTATGTTAGGCCGCTTGCGCGCCCGAACCATCGGCCGAGCGCCCGGTATAGCCCTCGCGCAGTTCCACCTCCCGACTCTCTACTCCCGATCTCCGACTGAACATGAAGCTCATCATCCCGATGGCCGGGCGCGGCACCCGGCTCCGCCCGCACACCCACGTCACGCCCAAACCGCTCCTCCCCGTCCGCGGCACCTCGATGGTCGAGCGCATCTTGGACACGTTTGGGGACGTGCTCCCGCCGGGGCTCGACGAGGCCGTCTTCATCCTCGGCCCTGACTTCGGGCAGGAGGTCCGCGACCGGCTCACCGAGATCTCCGAGCGCCACGGGCTCTCGGCCAGCTTCGGCGTGCAGGAGACCGCGCGCGGCACGGCCCACGCCGTCGCCCAGGCCGGCGACCGCCTCGACGGTGAGTGCGTGATCGTCTTCGCCGACACGCTCTTTTACATGGATGAGAAGCCCAGCCTCGCCGACGCCGACGCTGTGATCTGGGTCAAGCACGTCGACGATCCCCGCCGCTTCGGCGTGGTCGTGAAGAACGCGAACGACCACATCACGGACTTCGTCGAGAAGCCGTCGGAGCCGATCTCGAACGAGGCCATCATCGGGATCTACTACGTCAAGGACGGCGCTTCGCTCGGACGCGAGATCCAGTACCTGATGGATAACGACGTCACCGGCCACGGCGGCGAGTACCAACTCACCGACGCGCTCGACCGGATGCTGAAGGCGGGCTCCGTCTTCAAGACGGCGAGCGTCTCCGAATGGCTCGACTGCGGGACGATCCCCGCGCTGAAGGAGACGACGAAGGTGATCCTCGACAAAGAGGAGACGGGGGAGAAGGAAGGGACGGTCGAGAACTGCGTCCTCATCGAGCCGGTCTACGTCGGGCCGGACGCGCACGTCAAAGACTCGGTCCTCGGGCCGTACGTCGCCGTCCACGGAGGGGCGGAGGTGACGAACTCCGTGCTCAAGAACACGATCGTATTCGCCGACGCCCGCGTCGCGGACTCGGCGCTCGACGACGCCGTCGTCGGCCACAGCGCGGAGGTGACGCGCTTCGCCGGCCCGCTCAACATCGGCGACCACGCAACGGCCGGGCCGGTGGAGGGGTAACAGGTTTGGCGTTCGGGGTTCGGAGTTGGCGGCGAACGAAGCCCTCACCTCGGACCCCATACCCAGCACCGCTTCCGATGCAGCTCTTCCCCGCAGACGCAGAACACAAGCTCGGCTTCGACGCCATCCGGCGGCGGCTGGAGGGGCACGCCCTCAGCCCGCTCGGCCGGGAGCGGCTCGAAGCCATCCGGCCCTCCGCCGACCGCGCCCATGTCGAGCGCCTGCTCACGCGGACGGCCGAGCTCCAGCAGGCCCTCCGCGCCGACGACCCGATCCCGCTCGCGCCGCTCCCCGACGTCCGCGACGCGCTCCGCCGTGCCGGGCCGAAGGGCGCGTCGGTCGAGGCGGAGGACCTCGCCGACGTAGGCGCGGTGCTCGGGACGAGCCGGCGGGCACACGGCTATTTCAAGTCGCGCCGCGAGCGGTACCCTGAGGTCGCCGGGCTCGCGACGCAGATTGAGGTGCAGAAGGAACTGGAGGAGCACATCGGGCGGACGGTCGACGAGCGCGGGCAGGTCCGCGACGACGCCTCGCCGGAGCTGCGGCGGATCTCGCGCACGCTCGCCGAGCGGCAGAGCCGGCTCCGCAGCACGCTCCTCGCCGCCCTCCGCGACGCGACCTCGCAGGGCTACGCGACCGAGGAGCAGCCGACGATCCGCAACGGCCGCGCCGTCATCCCCGTCCGCGCCGAGGCCAAGCGGAAGGTGCAGGGCTTCGTCCACGACGTGTCCGGCTCGGGGCAGACCGTCTACATCGAGCCCGCCGCCGTGCTCGACCTCAACAACGAAGTCCGCGAGCTAGAGCTCGAACGGGGCCGCGAGATCCGGCGGATCTTGCAGGAGGTCACCGGCCACGTCCGCTCGCGCCTCCCCGCGATCCGCGCCGCGCTCGACGTGCTCGGGCGGATCGATGCGCTGCAGGCCCGCGCCCGGCTCGCGAACGAGCTCGACGCACTCGTGCCGGAGCTAAATGACGAGGGGCGCATCGGCATCGTGCGCGGTCGGAACCCCGTCCTCGCGCTCCACTTCCGCCGCACGGCCGATGCGGACGAAGGCGCATCGGAGGCGCCGCGCTCCGTCGTCCCGCTCGACCTCGAACTCAGCGATGCGCAGCGGACCCTCGTCATCACCGGGCCGAACGCGGGCGGGAAGTCCGTCGCGATGAAGACCGTCGGCGTGCTCGCCCTCATGGTGGCGTGCGGGCTGCCGGTCCCCGCCGCGCCCGGCACGTCGTTCGGCCTCTTCGAGCGGCTCTTCGTCGACATCGGCGATCAGCAGAGCATCGAGCAGGACCTCTCGACGTTCACCTCCCACCTCGGCAACCTCCGCCGGATGCTCGCCGACGCCGACGACCGCACGCTCGTGCTCATCGACGAGGCGGGCACGGGCACCGATCCGGCCGAGGGCGGCGCGCTCGCGCAGTCCGTCCTCGAAACGCTCACCGCGCGCGGCGCCCGCACCGTCGCCACGACGCACCACGGCACACTGAAGGCCTTCGCCCACAACACCGACGGCGTGGAGAACGGCTCGATGCAGTTCGACCAGGCCACGCTCTCGCCGACGTACCGTTTTCAGGAGGGCATCCCCGGCTCGTCGTACGCCTTCGAGATCGCGGGCCGCGTCGGGCTCGACGGCGCCGTGCTCGACCGGGCGCGGGCGCTCGTCGGCGAAGGGAAGACGGCGCTCGAAGACCTCATCGCGACATTCGAGGCGCAGTCGCAGGCACTTGAGGCCGAACTCGAACAGGCGCGCGACGAGGCGCAGCGGGCGAAGCGCGCGCGAAAGGAATACGAGGACCGTGCGGGCTCGCTCAAGAGCCGGAAGAGCGAGATCGTCGAGCAGGCACTCGAAGAGGCGGAGCGGATCGTCGGCGAGGCGAATGCGCGCGTGGAGCGGACGATCCGCGAGATCAAAGAGGCGCAGGCGGCGACGGACGAGACGCGCGCGGCGCGCGAGCAGCTCGAAGGGTTCAAGCAGCAGGTCGAGCGGAAGAAGCAGCGGAAGGTGCGGCGCACGCCGAAGCCGAAGCCCGACGCGGTGAAGGTGGACGGCGGCCCGATTCGCGTCGGCGATCAGGTCCGCCTCGACGACGGGCAGACGACGGGCGAGGTGCTGGAGATCGACGAGAAGGAAGCGGTCGTCGCCCTCGGGCAGATGAAGGTCCGCGCGAAGCTGAAGCGGCTGACGAAGGTCGGCGGGAAGCGGAAGCAGCGCGTCGAGGTCCGCGCCCCGCGCGGCGAGCGGGCGGGCGGGCACACGTCGATGCCCGCGCTCGACGCGCAGCGCCGCGTCGACGTCCGGGGGCAGCGCGTCGAGGAGGCGATCCCCGTCGTGATGCGGCTCGTCGATGGGGCGACGATGGCGGGGCTGCAGATGGTGGAGGTGCTGCACGGCACGGGCACCGGCGCACTCCGCGCCGCCATCCGCGAGTACCTCGACACGCGGACCGAAGTGAGCCGGTTCGGCGATGCGCCGTGGGAGGAGGGCGGGCCGGGCGTGACCGTGGTCTCGCTCCGCTGACCGAGCGCGATGGCCGCGCATCGGCGTCCGTGTGACGACAGAGTGGGGAGACAGCGGTGTAGCAAATCGAGGAGGGGGCGTCGCCGCTGGTAGGCTCCCGGTCAGCCCGCCGCGCCGCGTTGTGGGCGATACGCCGTGCCGGGCCGATTCGGGAGGGGTTGGACTATTTTTTGCCGGGCTTGGGCCAGCCCGCGCCCGGAGCTATTTCCGCTGCGTCCTCTATATTGCAGCACCTCGGCACGGCGCGCGCGCACCATCCTCCTATGCGAATCTTTTCTTCTGCTGTGCTTGCCCTCGTGTTGACGCTGGCCTCGCTCGTCGGCTCGCCGCTGCCGGTCCCCCTCTCCGGGATCGCGTATGCGCAGGCGGCGGCCCCCGATTCGACGACGCTCGTCCGCGTCGAGCGCGCCTTCCGCTCGGGCGACGTCGAGAACCTGCTCGACGGATCGGCGGACCGGCTCGACGTGATCATCTTCGGCAAGGGGGCGTCGTATAGCCGCGCGCAGGCGGCGCTCGTGCTCTCCGACTTCTTCCGCCGCAACCCGCCGGGCCGCGTGAGCTTCGAGCAGGAAGTGCTCGCCGAGGACCGCCGCTCGATGATCGGGCAGTACTGGGTGGCGAACGGCGACGGCGATCCCGTCTCCGTTTTCGTCCGGCTGCGGGCACGGGGTCCGCGCTGGCAGCTCCGCTCCATCCGCATCGAGCACGCCGGCGGGCGCCGCTAGCGCGGAGCGGAGTCGGCGTATTTTCTCGGCCCCCGTCGCGTCCCCGAGATCCCGGCTGCAGGTATGAAGCGAACTAGCGTGCGGTACGTCGCCGTCGCGGCCTTTCTGATGGCATTGCTGGGGGGGACGTACGCGGCGCAGGCGTGGCGGCTGGCCCGGATCGCGGCACAGGGCGAGGCCGCTCAGCAGGCCGCCGCGGCGCGGGCCGTGCGCGTGGTGGAGCGCGAAGTGGAGCGGCTGGAGGCGGACCTGATGCAGCGGGCCGAGGCCCTCGCCCGGCTCCCGACGGTGCGGGCTGCGCTCCAGGACTCGTCGGCGCGCGGCGAGGCGGTGCGGCTGTTCTCCGAGCTGGCCCTGCCCGAAGGCGTCGCGGCCGAGCTGTACACGCCGACGCCGGAGCTCGTCGCGTGGAAGGGACCGAGCCTGCCGTTCGGCCCGGCTACGCGCGCGACGCGCTTCCTCTCGACGCCACAGACGTCGGCGGTGAGCGACGGGGCGCTGCGGCAGGCGATTGTCGTGTGGCTGCCCGTGCGCGAAGGGCGGCGCGTGACCGGCGCCGTCCGCGTGCTCCGCCTCGTCGAGACCCGCGTCCCTGTGCGAAACCAGTACCTCCGCGACTTCGACCTCGCCGAGCAGTGGCAGGCGCAGGCCGGCATCCCCATCGACGTCGCTTTCGGCGCGGCCTCCGGGGCGGCGGCAGACAGCGCGATGCACCTCGTGAGCGGACGCGACGGGACCGTCGTTGCCCGCGTCACTGTCTCCGCTCCACCGTTGGCGGCGCTGGAGGAGGACGTGCGCCGGGAGATGGGCGACGTGGCCGCCTTCTGGGCCGTGCTGCTCGCTGGATGGGTTATGGCCGGGCTGTGGATGCTGAGCGAGCGGGCCCTGCCGCAGCCGATGCGGCGCATGGAAGACGAGGCGCCGCCGAGGTGGGGCCTCGCGACGCTCTCCTTCGCCGGTGCCTCCGCGGCGTGGTGGGGGCTCCGTTACGCGCTGCTGGCCCTCGGCATCCCCGCGCGGTGGTTTGCCGGCTCCGGCGCGCTCGTGGGCGGCGCCAGCGAAGTGCCGCTCTTCGACCCGGTGTACCTCGCCTCCGGGTTCGGCGGCGGCGTGCTCGGGTCGGCCGGTGAGCTGATCGTCACGGCCGTGTTCGCCGTCGTTTTCGGCGTCGCGTGGCTCCGGTTCGCGTTGTGCGCGCTCCGCCACGTGCGAAGCGCCGAGCGAGCCGATCCCGAGACGCCGGCCGATCCCGAAGAGCGGCGCTCGGCCGTGCGGTGGGCGGCCGAGGCGTTCGTCGCCGCGTGCGTCGGCGCGGCCGTGGCCGGCGTCACGGCCCTCCTCATCCGCCGGGGCACGCTCGATGCGACGCTGCCCTATTTCGACCGCACGGACGCATTCCCGTCGGCGCTCGTGATGCTCGTCTTCGGGTCGTTCCTCCTCCTCGTCCTCACGGCGATGCTCGTGCTCACGGGGCTCGGCGTGCTCGTGCGCGTGCGGGATCGGCGGTGGTTCCTCGGCGGGGCGGCGACCGTGACCGTCGTGCTCGCGGCGACGTACGCGCTGACGGATCTCGGCCTCGGGCTCCCGTGGCCGGTGGCGGCGGCGTTCTTCGCCGTCGGCGGCGGGGCGGCGTGGTGGATGGAGCGCGGGCCCGATGCGTGGGCCGGGCCGCTGACCCTGCGCGGAACCCTCCTCGCCGTGCTCGTCCTCGCCGCGCTGACGTACCCCATCGCCTACGATGCGGCGCAGGACAAGCAGGCCGCCCGCATCGTCGACGCCGCGGAGGAGTTCGCCGACGGCGAGGACGCCCGCGTCGCGTTCGCCCTCGAGGGCGTCCTCCTCGACGCCCGCGCCTCCGACGCCGTGCACGAAGCGCTCGCGAGCCGCCGTTCCCGGTCTGCCCGGACGCGGGCCGGCGCGGTCGTCTTCGACTCGCTCGCGACGGACCTCGTGACGGGCTCGCTGCTGGCCGCGCTCGCCGACTACACCGTGGCGCTCACCGTCCTCGGCCCGGCCAGCGACACCCTCGGGGTCTACCGCGAGCTGCCGCCGCCCGGCGACCCCGATTTCTTCGGCGCGCTCGGCGCCGCCGACCCGCTCTCGTTCAATGCACTCCGTCGCCGGTACGCGGCGGACACGGCGCCGGGCTTCGTCGTCGAGCGCGCGTCGGCGCCGGAAGGGCGGGGGAAGTACCGCTACGCCGGCATCGGCCCGATCCGGCGCGAGGACGATGGAGCGATCCTCGGGTGGGTCACGGCGCAGGCCGAGCCCAAGCCCGCCCGCTACGTCTCGGAGACGCCGTTCCCGCGCGTGCTCGTCCCGGCCGGCCTCACGAACGTCGTCGAGAGCGACCTCGCGTTCGCCGAGTTCCGCGACGGCGTGCTCGTCCGCGCCCGCGGCGATGACTACGGCCGGTTCCGGCTCCCCGCCGAGGTTCGCCGCGCGCTCGGCGAGCGCGACGTGGTGTGGCGGCGCGAGCAGGTCGGGCCCGAGCCCGTCCGCGTGTACTACCGCCGCATCGTGGAGGCCGACGGGCGCGAGCGCGTGATCTCGGTGCGCGAGCCTGGCGTCATCGTGTTCGACCACCTCTACTTCTACCTCCGGCTGCTGCTGCCCGCGCTCGTACTCGGGCTCGTAGCCTATGCCCTCGGCGTGGTGGCGCGGCGGCGCGCGGGCGTGCTCCTCCGCCGGAGTCGCCTGCGCGACCGCGTCCTCAACCGGTTTCTCGTGGTCGGCGTGGCGTCGGTCGTGCTGACGGGGCTCGTCGGGCAGCAGGTCGTCGTCGTGCAGAACCGGCAGTCGGTGCAGGAGCAGCTCAAGCGGCGGCTCGCCCGCGTCGAGGCCGAGCTCTTCGCCGAGGCCACGGCGCGCACGGGCGGCAGCGTCCCGCTCTACCAGCTCATCGACCGCGCCCGGCCCGACCTCGTCGGCCCCCGGCTCGGGCTCGACGTCAACCTCTACCGCGGGGCCGACCTCATCGCGTCGAGCCGGAGCCAGCTCGTCCGCCAGCAGCTCATCGACCGCCGCCTCCCGGCCGACGTCTACGAGGCGCTCTACGTCCGCGGCGAGCGCTACGCCTTCACCGAGGAGCGGATCGGGACGTTCGCGTACACGACGGGCTACGAGGCCCTGCCCGACGCGACGGGGCGGCCCGGCGCCGTCATCGCGATCCCGACGCTGCCGGAGCAGACGGCGATCGAGGCCGATCAGGCGCGGATGATCGCCTACCTCTTCGGCGTGCTCCTCCTCCTCCTCGTCGGCATCTTCCTCATCACGACGCTCCTCGCGAACCGGCTAACGCGGCCGTTCCGTCGGCTCCGCGCGGGGCTCCTCGCCGTCGGCGCAGGGGAGGAGCTGGCTGAGCCGATTCCCGTGGAGTCGTCGGACGAGGTGGGCGAGCTGATCGAGACGTTCAACGCGATGCGGTACCAGTTGGAGGAGAGCCGGCGGAAGCTGGCGCAGCAGGAGCGCGAACTCGCGTGGCGCGAGATGGCGCGGCAGGTGGCCCACGAGATCAAGAACCCGCTGACGCCGATGAAGCTCTCGGTCCAGCACCTCCGCCGCGCCCACCGCGCCGAGCCCGAGGCGACCGGCGACGGCGAGCCCGGCCGCTTCAGCGCGCTCCTCGACCGCATCACCGGCACGCTCATCGAGCAGATCGACGCGCTCACGCGGATCGCGAACGAGTTCTCCTCCTTCGCCCGCCTCCCCAGCCGCCACCTCGAACGGCTCGACCTCAACGCCGTCATCCGCGAGGCCGCCGCGCTGATCGGCGAGGAGGAGCACGCCCGCATCGCGCTCGCGCTCTCCGACGACCCGCTCCCCGTCACAGCCGACCGCGAGGAGCTGCGGCGGGTCTACATCAACCTGTTCAAGAACGCGCTCCAGGCCATGCCCGAGGACGAGCACGGCACCGTCACCGTCCGCAGCGAGCAGCGCGAGGGCTCGGCCTTCAGCGCCGTCCGCGACCCCGGCACCGGCATCCCCGAGGAGGCCCGCGCCAAGGTCTTCCAGCCCAACTTCTCGACAAAGACGAGCGGGATGGGCCTCGGCCTCGCCATCACCAGAAAGGCCGTCGAGGACCTCCACGGCGAGATCCACTTCGAGACGGCCGTCGGCGTCGGAACGACGTTCTTCGTCCGGCTCCCGCTCGCGGACGAGGGCGACCGGGACGAGGGCGCGGCGGAGGAAGGGGAGGAGTGACGCCGCAGTGAATTATCGCGCGCGCCATTGCCGCCGCGGCGTTGCCTTGCTGCGCGCGCGACGCCCGGCGTAGCTTGCCGACTTCCACTTTCGCCACCCACTCGCTACACCATGCGCGCCATCGTCATCGGGGCCGGAGACGTCGGGTACGACGTGGCCCGGATGCTCTCGCTCCAGCGCCACGACGTCACCGTCATCGACACGGACCTCGACCGGATCAACCAGATCCGCGACTCCCTCGACGTCCTCGCCATCCGGGGTAGTGGGACCTCGATTCGGACCTTGACAGAAGCCCGCATCCTCGACGCCGACCTCCTCGTGGCCGTCACGGATGTGGACGAGGTCAACCTCGTTGCCTCGATGCTGGCCGAGCGCGTCGGGAAGGAGACCGTCACGATCGCCCGCGTCCGCAGCGAGGAGTTCGCCGGGGACGACGCCGTGTTCTCCATCAAGGACTTCGGGCTCGACCTCATCATCCACCCCGAGGAGAGCACCGCCGCCGAGGCCGTCGCCCTCCTCCGCCGCGCCTCCGCCACCGACATCATCGAGTTCGCCGACGGGCGCGTGCAGCTCGTCGGCATCCGGATGGACCGCGACGCGCCGGTCCTCGGGCGGACGTTGCAGGAGGTGGCCGCGGCCAACGACCACCTCACCTTCCGCATCGCCGGCATCGCGCGCGGCGCGCGCACGATCATCCCGCGCGGCGACGAGCGCATCCAGAAAGACGACCAGGTCTTCGTCCTCGTCGAGACCGGGCAGGTGCCCCAGGTGATCCACGTCCTCGGCAAGAGCGGGGCGCGGCTGGAGCACGTGATGATCCTCGGCGGGAGCAAAGTCGCCGCCCGCATCGCGGCCCGGCTGTGCGAGCGGAAGAAGCAGCACGGCCGGATGCGGATCAAGCTCATCGAGCCCGACCGCGCCACCGCCGAGCGCCTCGCCGAAGAGTTGGAGGGCGCCCTCGTGATCCACGGCGACCCGGCCGACATGGACTTGCTCGTGGTCGAAGGCGTCGGCGACATGGACGCATTCGTGGCCGTGACGAACGACGAGGAGTCGAACCTCGTGAGCTGCCTCATGGCGAAGCACCTCGGCGTGAAGAAGACGGTCGCGATGCTCTCGAAGAGCGCGTACATCCCGATCTCGCAGTCGATCGGGCTCGACGCCGCCGTGAGCCAGAAGCTCGCCATCAGCCGCGAGGTGCTCCGCTTCCTCCGTGGCAAGCACGTCACGAGCGTCGCCACCGTCCTCGGGCTCGACGCGGAAATCCTCGAACTCGAAGCCGATCTCGACTCCCCCATCACGCGCGCGCCGCTCATGAAGCAGAAGCTGCCGAAGGGCATCCTCGTCGCCGCCGTCGTGAGCGGAGGGCGTGGCAGCGTGGAGATCGCAACGGGCACGACGCACGTGCAGCCCGGCGACCACGTCATCGTGTTCGCGACGCCGGACCGCGTGGGCGAGGTCGAGGGCTACTTCGGCGTCGGGGTGAAGGCGTAGTGGTTCGTGGATGGTGGTCAGTGGATGATGGTTCGTAGGAGGAGATCGAACCCTTCGCTGAAGCCCCTTCTCACTACCGACCACTGACCACGAACCACTAACAACCAACCCACCGATGATCGTCAACCTCCGCTCCGTCGCCGGCACGCTCGGGGCGCTCCTCGTGGCGCTCGGCGTGGCGCTCCTCTTCCCGATGGGCGTCGGGCTGTGGTACGGCGAGGCCTCGTGGTGGAGCTTCGGGGTGACGGCGGTGGGGTCGCTCGCGGTGGGCGGCTGGGCGTTCGTCGCGCTCCGGCCGAAGGAGGAGGAGGACCTCCGCGTCCGCGAAGGCTTCGTCATCGTCGCCTTCGCGTGGCTGCTGCTCTCGCTCGTCGGCGCCCTCCCGTTCGTGCTCGGCGGCGTGCTCGACTCGTTCACTGACGCGTTCTTCGAGACGATGAGTGGGTTCACGACGACGGGCGCGACGATCCTCGGCGGGGCCGACACGCCGGCGATCGAGGCGATCCCCAACGGGTTCCTATTCTGGCGGAGCCTCACGCACTGGCTCGGCGGCATGGGCATCATCGTGCTCACGCTCGCCATCCTCCCCATCCTCGGGATCGGGGGGATGCAGCTCTTCAAGGCCGAGGTCCCCGGCCCGAGCGCCGACAAGTTGACGCCGCGCGTCCGCGAGACGGCCAAGCGCCTGTGGGCGATCTACGTCGGCATCACGTTCGTGCAGGTCCTGTTCCTGCTCCCGGCGATGAGCCTCTTCGACGCCGTCAACCACGCCTTCGCCACGATGGCCACGGGCGGGTTCTCGACAGAGAACGGCTCCGTCGGGCAGTACGGCTCGGCCTACATCGACTGGGTGATCACGGTCTTCATGTTCCTCGCTGGGATGAACTTCGCGCTCCACTACGCCATGCTCCACGGCAACTGGAGCGCGCCCTGGAAGAGCGAGGAGTTCCGCGTCTATACCTGGGTGATCATCGTCGCCACGGTGCTCATCACCGTCGTGCTCTGGGAGCCGGCGCAGTCGTTCGTCCCCCCGCCGGTCACGCTCGACGGCGAGGTCGTGGTGGGGGAGGGGCTGCAGCAGGAGGCCGACGGCGTCGCGTCGGACGAGGCGACGACGGAGCCGGAGAACCGGGCGGGCGCCGAGGAGATGGGTGGCGGCGCCGAACTGGGCGAGTCCGACGAGTCCGCGACGGGCCGCACCGTCGTCCGCTATGGGGGATTCTGGGACTCCCTCCGCTACGCCGCCTTCCAGGCCACCTCGATTGTCACGACGACGGGCTTCGGCACGGCCGACTACGAGCTGTGGCCGCCGCTCGCGTTCGGGGTCATTTTCTCGCTGTTCTTCGTGGGCGGGATGGCCGGCTCGACGGGGGGCGGGGTGAAGGTGATCCGCGTGCTCCTCATCCTAAAGAACTCGTTCCGGGACGTGCAGCAGCTCCTCCACCCGCAGGCCGTCCTCCCCATCCGGCTCGACCACCGCGTCGTGCCCGAGGGCATCATGCGCAACGTGCTCTCGTTTATCGTCCTCTACATCGGGCTCATCGGCGCGGGCACGCTCGTGATGGGCTTCCTCGGGCTCGACCTCCTCAGCGCGTTCAGCGCTACGTTCTCGTGCGTCGGGAACGTCGGGCCGGCGTTCGGCTCGTTCGGCCCGACGGAGAACTACACGCACGTGCCGGCCGTCGGGAAGTGGGTGCTCGCCCTCCTGATGATGGCGGGGCGGCTCGAGATCTTCACCGTGCTCGTCCTCTTCGCCCCCGGCTTCTGGCGGCGCTGATGGCGGGTGAGACGCAGCATGCTGCGTCTCTACGGCGAGAGCAGGCGACTACGATCTGTCACCGTCGATCCGCACACGCTCCACGTCGTCGAACGAAACCGTGATCGTGCCGTCCTCGGCGATGAAGCGCTCGGCGCTGTCGGGCGGGAGGCGGAGGAGGTCGAACGGGGCGCGGCGCGGCCGGCCGTCGAGCGCCTCGCGGACAATCGCCTCGAACGGCGCGAGCGGCACGGCCCACTTCGCAATCGCGAAGTGCGTGTCGGGGTAGCGGCGGAGGAGCGAGGCGGTCTTGGCCTCGCTAACCTTCCCGGCCTCGCCCCAGAACACGGGCTCGCCGCGCAGGTCGAGCCCGACGACATCGGGCTTGTACCGATCGCCGATGGGAATTTCGACGGTGAGGCCGGGATACGCCGGGAGGTAGAGCGCCCAGAGGAACGCCTTCATCAGCACGTGCTCGATCCCCTCCTGCCGCTTCTTGACGAAGACGACTTTCTGCGGCCCGCCCGGCGCGGGGGCGCGGAGGGTGAGCTTGCGTCGGAGGAGGAGGTCGGTGGGCATCGGGAGGGGGGACGGGGCGCCCTCCCTACCGCCGAGCCCGGCTCAGAGTTCGCGCACGATGCGGCACGGGTTGCCCGAAGCGAAGACGCCCGCCGGGATGTCCTTGAGGACCACGCTGCCCGAGCCGATCGTCGTGCCCGCGCCGATCGTGACGCCGGGATTGAGGATGCTCCCACCGCCGATCCACACGTCGTCGCCGATGGTGATGGGGGCGGCCTGCTCGAGCCCTTCGGCACGCTGCGCCGGGTCGAGCGGGCGGGCGACGGCGTAGACGTGGACGCCCGGTCCGAAGCGCACGCGGTCGCCGATCGTGATCTTGCCCACGTCCACGAGCACGCAGTTCGGGCCCGTCGTGAAGTCGTCGCCGGCGAAGACGTGCTGGCCGTACTCGCAGTAGAGCGGGGCGTCCACGTCGGGCCGCTCGCCGAGGCCGCCGAAGAGGCTGGCGAGGAGGCGGGTCCGGGAGAGGGTCTGGTCGTCCGGCGCGTCGTTGTACTCGCGCACGAGGCGGCGGGCCTTGTTGCGGAGGATGATCAGGCCGGTGTCGGTGCCTCGGTGGGGGAGGCCGCCGCGCAGCCTGTCGAGGGCGGAGGGAGCGGTGGTTTCCATAATTGGGCTTGGGCGACTACCTTTAGGTATGGTGGGCGTCCGCGAGTATCGGTCAACCGTAGCGCATGATGAAAACACTCTGTTTATGTCTCGCCTTCAGCGCCCTTTGCGGCGTCTATTCGAGCGCGCCCGCACTCGCGCAGACGGCCGACACCACGAGCGCCTGGCGCTACCTCGCGTTAGACGTTGGCAACGTCTGGGAGTACGAGCGGTGGGCGGACGTATGCGCACCGGAGCCGCCCTTCTGCGAGCCTGAGCCTGACGGCTTTACCAGGATCCGCGTTCTCGGCGACACGACGCTTGACGGCACGGCGTATTGGATTATCCGCGAGGCGCGCATCCGGCAATCGGGCACGCTGGCTTGGACGCAAGACGCGCTGGTCCGCTACGACTCCACCGAAGCCAGAGCCTACGAGTACCGACTCGACGGAGAGCTATGGGACTACTGGCCCGGTGGATTGTACTGCCCCCTCGACCTCCCATTCGAATGGGAGGAAGGGTGCCAGGATTATGGATACGCGGAGAGCTATGAGCAGGTGGTGTTCGGAGAACCCGCGCTCGTAAAGCATTTCGTCACTCAATTGGGCACCTACGCCTTCGTCGCCGACCTCGGCCTCGTGAGCTCAAGCGGTGGCGACTTCGTCACAGCGGGAATGGACCTCACATTCGCCCGCATCGGCGGGGTGGAATACGGCTCGGAGCAGTTCCCCGTCGCCGCCGAGCCCGCGCCATCGGAGTCGGCCCTCACGCTCGCCGTCTACCCTAATCCGGTGCGCGGCGACGCCACCGTCCGCTTCGCCCTCGACGCCCCGCAGCGGGTGACGCTCGCGGTCTTCGACGTGCTCGGCCGCCGTGTGCTCACCACCGACCTCGGGCCGCAGCCTGCTGGCGAAGTGATGCACCGGCTCGACGCGGCGCGGCTTCCGGCCGGGCTCTACGTCGTCCGCCTCACCGGCGACGCCGGGGCCTCCGCGACGGCACGTATCGTCCTCCACTCACCCTGACCAACGACGTCATGCGAACCGCTACGATAGTCCTCTGGCTTTCGATCACGGCGCCTGCCCTCGCGCAAACGGCCGACACCACGAGCGCCTGGCGCTACTTCCCCCTCGATATCGGCAACGTGTGGGAGTATGGCTATAATGGAAGTACATGCTCACCTCACGGCATTTGTCACCCAGTCCTGCGTGAGTTCAGCCGATGGACGGTGGAACGAGATTCTACGATTGGCGACCTGACGTACAAGGTGCTGCGCCAAGACGGCTATTCTCTCGAGCGCCAATACATAGGCACCGAGCGGGCTCTCGTACGTTTCGATACGCTCTCAGCCGTGGGGGTCAAGCGTAACGCTTCGGGAGGCGAGGAAGTCTGGCCAGGATCGCTTCCTTGTCGGCTTGACGCCCCTCTCGGGGATGAGGTAGCGTGCGGTGACGACGTGGTAGCATCTACGCGTTTTTTAGATTTCTCGCTGCAGGTCGCGATTGATGGAGAGCCCGCTGAAAGAGCTATAAAGTCATTTGACCGAGTTCCCCTAGTTTCAACGCCCCATATGTACATGTGGCAGGTGCCGGATGTGGGGCTTAGGTCAGGTAGCACTTTCGAGGAGTGGGACTGGATCATACTGGAGTATGCCCGCGTCGGCGCTCTGGAGTTTGGCACCGAGCGGTTTCCCGTCGCCGCCGAGCCTACGGCACCGGAGGAAAGCGCCCTCACCCTCGCCGTCTACCCTAATCCGGTGCGCGGCGACGCCACCGTCCGCTTCGCGCTCGATGTCCCGCAGCGCGTGACGCTCGCGGTCTTCGACGTGCTCGGCCGCCGTGTGCTCACCACCGACCTCGGGCCGCAGCCTGCTGGCGAAGCGATGCACCGGCTCGACGTGGCGCGGCTTCCGGCCGGGCTCTACGTCGTCCGCCTCACCGGCGACGCCGGGACCTCCGGGACGGCGCGCATCGTGCGGCACTGAACCGGTCCGCCCGAAACGAACGTAGGGGCGACCGGCCGGTCGCCCCTACGGAACGGTGCGCTGAGAAACGGATCAGGCGTTGGCCTCGATCCGCTCCAGGTTGTCCATGTTCGCGCGGACGTGCCCGGCGGACTCGTCCATCAGCTTCTGCTCGTCGGCGTCGAGTTCGATCTCGATGATCTCCTTGATGCCTTCGCGGCCGAGCTTGACGGGGGCGCCGATGAAGATGCCGTCGCAGCCGTACTGCCCGGTCATCCACGCCGCGGCGGGGAGCACGCGGTTGGAGTCCTTGATGATGGCCTCGACCATCTCGGCCGCGGCGGCGCCCGGCGCGTACCACGCCGACGTGCCCATGAGCCCGACGATCTCGCCGCCGCCGCCCTTCGTCCGCTCGACGATCTCGTTGATGCGGCTCTCGGGGAGGAGGTCGGTGACGGGGGTGCCGGCAACCGTCGTGTAGCGCGGGAGCGGGACCATCGTGTCGCCGTGGCCGCCGAGCAACATCGCCTGAATGTCCTTCACCGACACGTTGAGCTCGGTGGCGAGGAAGGCGCGGTAGCGAGCCGTGTCGAGCACGCCGGCCATGCCCATCACGCGGTGGCTCGGGAAGCCGCTCGTCATGTAGGCGACGTACGTCATCACGTCGAGCGGGTTCGAGACGACGATGATGATGGCATTCGGGCTGCCCTTGGCGAACTCCTCGGTGACGCTGCGGACGATGCTCGCGTTCTTGGCGAGGAGGTCGTCGCGGCTCATCCCCGGCTTGCGCGGGAGGCCGGCCGTGATGACGCAGATGTCCGAGCCCTCGGTCATGGCGTAATCGCTGCCGCCGGTGAGCTTCGTGTCGAAGAGGTGGATGGGGGCCGACTCCCAGAGGTCGAGGGCCTTGCCCTTGGCGACCCCTTCCTGGATATCGACGAGGACGACCTCGTTTGCCATGTCTTTGCGGGCGACGCACTCTGCGACGGTCGCGCCCACGTTGCCGGCGCCGACGACGGTGACTTTCATTGGATTGGGGCTTGGGTGACGGATGCGGAAAGGAGGGGGGCCGGGAGAAGAAAAGCGGGCCGGCCGAGTGATAATGAAGATAGACCGGGCCTGCCGATGCCGCGGGTGCGACGCGGAAACTCTGCGTGAATACGCCGCTGCGCGTCCCGTTCGCCCTTTCGCAGACGCGCGGAGGCAACGGCCGCGTTATACGGGCGCCGCCCGACGGACGTAGATTCCACCCCCTCTTTGCCACGCCGATGCCCCGTCTCCTCCTCGCCCTCTGCGCGCTCCTCCTCTTCGCCGCCCCGACGCGGGCGCAGGACGACGACCGCCCCCGCAACGTCATCGTGATGATCGCCGACGGCTTCGGCCCGGCCTCGGCCACGCTCGCGCGTGAGTTCTCCGGCGCCCCGCTCGCGTTCGACGAGATCCTGCGCGGCGTCGTCCGCACGGCCTCGTCGTCGAGCCGTGTCACGGACTCGGCGGCGAGCGCCACGTCGTACGCCAGCGGCGTCAAGACGTACAACGGCGCCATCGGCGTCGACTCGCTTCAGCGGCCCGTCGGGACCGTGCTCGAAGCGGCCGAGGCGCGGGGCATGGCGACGGGGCTCGTCGCGACGAGCCGGATCACGCACGCCACGCCGGCGGCGTTCGCGGCTCACGTCCCGTACCGCGGCGCCGAGGACGAGATCGCCGCGCAGATGGTGGCGCAAGGCGTCGACGTGATCCTCGGCGGCGGCCGGCGGCACTTCGTCCCGGGCGACGCGGCCGGCGTGCGCACCGACGGGCGCGACCTCCTCGCCGAGGCGCGGGCGCAGGGCGTCGCCGTCGTCGAGGACCGCGCCGGGTTCGAGGGTGTGACCGAGACGCCCGTGCTCGGCCTCTTCGCCGCCGACCACCTGGACTACGAGATCGACCGCACGGACCAGCCGAGCCTCGCTGAGATGACACGGACCGCGCTCGCCCTCCTCGACGGCGACGAGGACGGGTTCTTTCTCCTCGTCGAGGGCAGCCGGATCGACCACGCCGCGCACGCGAACGACCCCGTCGGCCACGTCCACGACATCCTCGCCTACGACGCTGCCGTCCGCGTCGCGCTCGACTTCGCCCGCGCCGACGGCCGCACGCTCGTCCTCTCCACGGCCGATCACGAGACGGGTGGGATGACGCTCGGCCGCGACGGGGTGTACGCATGGGACCCGGCCGTGCTCGCCCGCGTCCGCGCGAGCGCCGACCGGATGGCAGCGCTCATCGGCGAGGGGCAGCTCGCTGCCGATGTGCTCCGGGACTTCGCCGCCGTGGACAGCCTCTCGGCGGAGGAGCGCACCGCCATCGAGCGGAGCGGCCCCGGCCCGTTCACCGTCGCCCGCGACCGCGCGATCGGCGAAGCCGTGAGCCGCCGCGCCCACGTCGGCTGGACGACGGGCGGCCACACCGGCATCGACGTCGGGCTCTACGCCTTCGGGCCGGGCGCGGCGGCGTTCCACGGCGCGATGGAGATCGACGCCGTCGGCCGCGCCCTCGCCGACGTGCTCGGGTTCGACCTCGCGCCTATCACGGAGCGGCTCCGCACGGCCGGGGCAGCGGGGAGCCGATAGCTCGGCGGTGTCACGAGGGTTGACAGCGGGCGGCTGTAGTTTCAGGGTCGCGCCGTTCGTTCGCTGCGTTCCTCCCACGGCCCCACTCCCACGCGCTTGCTGCTCGAAGAAGCCACGTTCGTCGTCACCGACACCGAGACCACCGGGACTCGGGCGGACGACGACCGCCTCATCGAGATCGGCGCGGTGAAGGTGCGCGACGGCGAGGTCGTCGGGACGTTCCAGCAACTCATCGACCCGCAGCGCCACGTTCCGCGCCGGATCACGCGGATCACTGGCCTCTCGACGGCCTCTGTCTTCGGCGAGCCGACGGCGAAGGAGGTCTTGCCGGCGTTCCTCGATTTCCTCGGCGATGGCGTGCTCGTCGCGCACAACCTCCCGTTCGACCTCCGCTTTTTGCAGGCCGAGCTGGAGCGCGTCGGGCTGCCGCCCATCGAGAACGACGCCGTCTGCACGCTCCGGCTCGCGCGGCGGCTCCTGCCCTCACTCCCGTCGCGCGGGCTGACCGCGCTCGCCGACCACTTCGGCATCACGAACTCCGCCCGCCACCGCGCCCTCGGCGACGCCGAAGCCACGGCCGAAGTCCTCCGCCGCCTGCTCGACCGGCTCCGCACCGGCTTCGGCGTCGAGACCGTCGACGACCTCATCGGCTTCCAGCGCAAGCGGTACAAAGACGCCACCGGCGAGCCGAAGCACGTGCAGCACATCCGCGAGACGTACCTGACGGGCCTGCCGAACCGGCCCGGCGTCTACTTCATGAAGCGGAAGAACGGCGAGATCCTCTACGTCGGCAAGGCGAAGAGCCTCCGCAGCCGCGTCCGCTCGTACTTCACCGGGATCGACGCGCACCCGGAGCGGCTGCGGAAGCTCGTCCGCGACGTCCGCGTCGTCGAGTGGGAGGAGACGGGGAGCGAGCTCGCCGCGCTGCTGCGCGAGTCGAAGCTGATCAAGCAGCTCCTCCCGCGCTACAACCGCGCGCAGCGGCGCTACAAGAACTACCCGTTCCTCCGGCTCGACACGGCGCACGACTTCCCGACGCTCTCGTGGACGCCGATGATTCGGGCTGACGGCGCAGAGTATTACGGCCCCGTCGGGCGGCGGCGGACGGCGGAGGAGATCGTCGAGCTCGTCGGGCGGGTGTTCCGGCTGCGCGAGTGCGACCGGAGCACGTGGCAGACGGCGCGGATCGCGCGGCAGCCGTGCCTCTATGGGGCGATGGATCGGTGCGCCGCCCCGTGCACCGACGCCGGTGAGGCGGTGTACGAGGCCGAGGTCGAGCGCGTCCGCCGCTTCCTCACCGGGCGCGACACCGAGGTGATCGAGGCCGTCGAGGCCGCGATGCGGGCGGCGGCGGCCGACCTCCAGTTCGAGCAGGCCGGGTGGTACCGCGACCAACTCGCGCGCCTGCGCCGCGTGCTCGCTCAGCAGCGCCCCTTCGCGAGTGCCGTCCACGACCAGCACGCCGTCCTCGTCGAGCCCGGCCTTCGCGCGGGCGAGGTCCAACTCTTCGTCCTCCGCTTCGGCCGCCTCGTCGAGACGCGCTCGCTCCCCGTCCCGACTTCGCCGGACGACGTGGCCGGACTCCGCGCCGCGCTCGCCGAGCACTTCGACCCGACGCTGGAAACGCCCGTCGTCTTCGGCCGGCCCGACGTGGACGAGATCAACATCCTCGCCCACTGGGTCCGGCTCAACGAGGAGAGCGCGCACCACGTCCGCTGGACGCCGGAGCGCAGCGTGGACGACCTGCTGGCCGCCGTGCTCGCGCAGGCCGAGGACAGTACGGCGCACTGAACGGCCGACCGCTGCGCGGCTACACCTCGTCGAGCGCGGCGTAGTCGAGGATGACCTGGCGGATGAACGGCGGAGCCGGCATCGCCACGGGCTCGATGTCCATCTTTTGCTCGACGGCGGTCTTGGCCCGCTCGAGGAGCTGCATCGTGTGCGCGGTGCGGCCCTCGCGGCGGAAGCGCGCCTGCACGTCGCGGAGGGTCGCCACGTCCTCGTCGGTCAGCCGGTCCACGCGAGGGAATTGGATGACGTGGGCCGGGTCGGTGTTTACGAACAGCGTCTCCTCGAGCGCTACGGGCTCGGCCACCTTCACGACCGTCGTGCCCGCCGCCATGTCGCCGAGCCGCTGCCCGTGCCGCGACGCCACGATCGCGACGACGGCCACAGTCCCGGTGAAGAGCAGGACGTCCACGATGCGCAGCACCCAGCGCAACAGGTACGCCCCGAGCGTCGGCTGCCCGCCGTCGAGCGCGACGACTTTGATTCCGACCGCTCGCTTGCCGAAGCTCTGGCCGTCGAAGAACACCTCGGAGAGGAGGTGGTAGCCGATGAGGGGGAGGGCGATGAGCACGTTCACCGCCCAGCCGGTCCCGCCGTCGGGAGCCGCGAGGCCTAGGATGAAGAGCGCCACGAACAGGTAGCAGCCGGCGACGAACGCGTCGAGGAAGTAGGCTCCGATCCGGTGGCCGACGCCCGCCGCGCGGTAGGCGATCGTGACGTTCTGGGCGGTCTGGATGTGGACGGCAGGCACGGCGGGGACGCGGTCGGACGGGGGGGGCGGGGAGCGGGGCGGGTTAAAGAGTATCGGCCGGACGCCGATAGGCTAAACGTGTTGGTGGAGGGAGGCCGGCTTGCCCCGTTACGCCGGGCGGGCGTATCGTCCGGCTCCGCAAAAATACTCGCTCGCCCGTTATGCGTGAGGCCGTCTTTACCCGTCGCAGCGCCGATCGGTGGAAGCAGTTCGAGCAGGCGCTCGGCGCCCGCTCCGCCGACCCCGACGCGCTCGCGGACCTCTACGTCCACGTCACGGACGACCTCGCGTACGCCCGCACGTTCTACCCGAACTCCGCGACGACGGACTACCTGAACGGGCTCGCGGCCCGCGCGCACCACCGGATCTACCGCAGCCGGCGCGAGGACCGAGGCCGCCTCGTCCGGTTCTGGACGGACGAACTCCCCCGCCTCGTCTACGCCGAGCGCCGCGCGCTGCGAGCCGCCGCCGTCGTCTTCCTCCTCGCCTTCGCGATCGGGACGCTCTCCGCCGCCAACGACCCCTCGTTCGTCCGGCTCATCATGGGCGATGCCTACGTCAACATGACGCTCGACAACATCGAGCGGGGGGACCCGATGGCGGTCTACAAGCAGATGAACGAGGTCGACATGTTCCTCGGCATCACGCTGAACAACGTCTACGTCTCGTTCCTCGCTTTCGTGTTCGGGGTGTTCACCTCGTTCGGGACGGCGTATCTGCTACTCAAGAACGGCGTGATGCTCGGGGCCTTCCAGCTCTTCTTCCACCAGCACGGCCTCCTCGCCGAGTCGGTCCTGACGATCTGGATCCACGGCACGCTCGAGATATCGGCCATCATCCTCGCGGGCGGCGCGGGGTTCGTCGTGGGGAACAGCCTGCTCTTCCCGGGGACGTACCCCCGGCTGACGGCCTTCCGACGCGGGGCGAAGAACGGGTTGAAGCTCGTCGTCGGTCTCGTGCCCGTCTTCGTGGCGGCGGGCTTCCTCGAAGGCTTCGTGACCCGTCACACGGAGATGCCCCTCGGGCTCAGCCTCGTCATCATCCTCGGCTCGCTCGCAGCGGTGGTGGGGTACTTCGTCGTCTATCCAATCCGCCTCCACCGCCGGGACGCGGCGGAGGCCCAACGCGCGCTCGCCCATGGTTGACCCGTACGCGTCCGACCCCATCGACTTCCTCCGCCCTCGCGATGCCGGCGACGTGCTGAGCGACTCGCTGACGTTCATCCGCGACCACTTCGTGGAGATCGGGCGGAGCTTGTTGTACATCGCGGGGCCGCCGTTCCTGCTGTCGCTGCTCGTCAGCTTCTTCTACCAAGACGAGGCCGTTGCGATGAACCCCCTGCTGAACCCCGGCTCCATCTTCGACCCGGAAGCGGCCGATGTGTCTCTCGGCTTCACCTACCTCCTTCTAGGCCTGCTCTCGACGGTTACGGCCCTTCTCGCTACCGGGGTCGGGTTCGCGTATACCCGGCTCTACGTGGAGGGCGACGGGACGCAGCCCATTGAGGTAGCCGAGGTCTGGCAGAAGACGAAGGGCATGCTCGCTCCCCTCTTCCTCTACCCGATCGGCCTGTATCTGCTGCTCGTGGTGAGCATGGTAATCCTGCTCGTGCCGATCGCGGGGTGGATCGCTTGGCCCATCGGCTTCGTCTACGTCCTCCCCATCATGTGGATGGCGATCCCGACGCGCCTCGCGGGGGAGCGCGGGCTGTTCGCTTCGCTCCGCCGCGCGCGGCACCTGCTGGACGGGTACTGGTGGCAGACGCTGTGGCTGATCATCCTGGTCGTGGTGCTCTGCGTCGTCATCACTGTGGCCCTGTCGATCCCCTCAATAGCGCTCGGCGCTGCGCTGGGTGCGCTGGGAGGAGGAGAGGTCGACCTCCTGTCACGCGTGGTCCTCACGCTCAGCGGACTGGTGGGATCGCTGGTCTACGTCCTCTACGTGTTCTACGGCGTCTCGGCGATGATGCACTACTACAACCTCGTGACGAAGCAGGAGGGCGCGCCGGTGCCGGACCTGGAGGGCCGGATCGACGCCATCGGGCGCGACGACGATGCAGGCTGGGACGATGCCGGTTGGGACGAGGGGAGGGATGCCGATCGGCTACGGTAGCGTGCACATTCGGACGGCCCTGCGCGGGACAACACTGTGCGGGGCGATACCGCGCGGGGCGATCCTGCGCGGGGCGGTGCTGCGCGGGGCGGTGCTGCTGGTCGTGCTGGCGGGCATCCATCCAGCCGTCGCGCAACCGGTCGGTGCCCAACCGTCGCTGCGGATCGACTCGTCGGCAGTGGAGGCGCGGCCCGTTCCGACGGAGGCGCTCGACCGCTTCCGCGCGGACCCCGACTTCGCGTACGAACGGACGCCGCCGTCACCGTCCGTCTGGGGCCTCGTCTGGCGGTGGATCGAGCGGCACATCATCGCGCCGTTCTACGCGGCGACGTCGGAGAGCGCGCGCAGCGTGCTGTTCTACGGCCTCCTCGCGGTCGTGCTGCTCTTCGCGCTGTACCGGCTGTTCGGCGCGGATCGGCAGGGCGTCTTCGGCCGGAAAGGGCAGGCGGCGACACTCGACGGCGTGCTGGCCGAGCGGGGCATCGAGGCCGTCGACCTCGCCGCGCTCACGGACGCAGCAGCGCGCGAGGGCCGCTTCCGCGAGGCGATGCGGCTGCTGTACCTGCGCACACTCCAACTGCTCAGTGAGCACGGCCGCATCCGCTGGACGCTCGACAAGACGAACCGCGACTACGCCGCCGAGCTGCGCGGCACCGACCTCGAAGGGCCGTTCGCGGCGGCGACCCGGCTGTTCGAGCGGGCGTGGTACGGGAGCCTGCCCGTGGACGCGGGCGGATTCGAGGACGCCCGCTCGCACTTCCTTCGCTTCCACGACGCGCTCGGTCCGACGGAGGCCCGCCGATGAAACAGCGCCTCCCGCTCGTCCTGCTCGGCGCGACGTTCGCGTTGCTGCTCCTCGTCGAGTGGTTCGCCCCGCGCCCGCTCGACTGGCGCCCATCGTTCGAGGACGATGCGACGCAGCCGTACGGCGCGCGCGTGCTCTACGAGCTGCTGCCCGACCTGCTCGGCGGCGCGGAGGTCGAGCGGATGGAGCGCCCGCCGTACCTCCACCTCGGCGACAGCACGAGCACGGCGACGACGTACTTCTTCCTCACCGACGCCTTCGCCCCCGACGACGGCGAGGCGCTCCGGCTCTATCGCTACGCCGAGCGCGGCAACACGGTGTTCATCGCGGCGGCGACCTTTGACGGCCCGCTCGCGGACACGCTCGGCGTCGAGACGGGGGAGCGGCTGCGCGCGGTAGGCCGGATGCCGCGCGACACGACCCTCACGCTCACGAATCCCCAGCTTGATCGGCCTGGAGGGTTCTACCTCAACGAACAATTGGTTTCGGGGTATTTCGTCTCGGTCGATACGTCCCGTACCGTGGAACTAGGTGGAGCCGCAACGACCATGACGAACTACGTCCGCGTGGACGTGGGCGACGGCGCGTTTTACCTCTCGGCCGTGCCGCTCGCGTTCACGAACTACGGCCTGCTCGGCGGCGACGGGGCGGCGTACGCGGCGGCAGCGCTCGCGTATCTCCCCACGCAACCGACGTTCTGGGACGCCTACGCGAAGCCGCAACGCACGGCCGGCTCGACGCCGCTGCGCTTCGTGCTGGCGCACCCCGCGCTGCGATGGGCGTACTTCGTCGCGCTCTTCGGCGTCGTCCTCTTGGTCCTCTTCCGCGGGCGGCGGTGGCAGCGGGCGGTGCCCGTCGTCGCGCCGCCGCCGAACCGGGCGCGCGGGTTTGTCGAGACGGTCGGGCGGCTGTACCATCAGCACGGGGACGACCGCGACCTCGTCGAGAAGAAGGCGCGCTACTTCCTCGACCGCCTCCGTGGCGTGCTCAACGAGACGGCGCTCGACTTCTCCGACGCCTCGCGTGACCGCGTCGCCCGCAAGGCCGGCGTCGCCCGCGCCGACGTGGACGGGCTCTTCGACCTCTTCCTCCGCCTCCGCTCGGCCTCCCGCATCGCCGCCGCCGACCTCCTCGACCTCGACCGCCGCACCGACGCGTTCTTCCGCCGCCTGACGTGACACCCCATCCGTAGACACCCCATCCGCAGACCCACATGTCTGCCCTCGTGACGCCCGCCCCGACGAGGGCGACCACATGGGGTCGCCCCTACGACGGCCTTTCCAAACGGACTCTGATCGCATATGCACGACACGCCCGACCCCGCCGACCTCCACGATTCTCCCGCCGCCGCCCCGCCCGCTGCCGCCCCGCCAACTGCTGAGCCGCGCGCCGACGTGGCCCGCGTCGAAGCCGCCGTCGAGCACGTCCGCGCCGAGCTTCGGAAGCTCGTCGTGGGGCAGGACGAACTCGTCGACCTCCTCATCGCCACCGTGCTCGCGGGCGGGCACGTGCTGATCGAGGGCGTGCCCGGCATCGCCAAGACGCTCTCGGCGAAGCTGCTCGCGCAGACGATGGAGGCCGCGTTCTCGCGCATCCAGTTCACCCCGGACCTCATGCCCTCCGACGTGCTCGGCACAACCGTCTTCAACCCGAAGACGACGGAGTTCTCGTTCCACCCCGGCCCGATCTTCGCCAACCTCGTCCTCATCGACGAGATCAACCGGGCGCCGGCCAAGACGCAGGCCGCGCTCTTCGAGGTGATGGAGGAGCGGCAGGTGACGATCGAGGGCGAGGCGCACCCGATGGCCCCGCCGTTCCACGTGCTCGCCACGCAGAACCCGCTCGAACACGAGGGCACGTACCGCCTGCCCGAAGCCCAGCTCGACCGGTTCCTGTTCAAGATCGAGGTCGGCTACCCGTCGCTCGACGAGGAGGTGCGGATCCTCGACGGGTTCCAGCGCCACGGCGGCCGGCTCGACCTCGCGCTCGTAGAGCCGGTGTGGACGGCGGACGAGGTCGCGGCGGCGCAGGCCGAGGTCCGCAGCGTCCACGTCGAGCCGGGACTGCTGCGCTACGTCGCCGAGATCGTGGCGGCGACGCGGGGGCACCGGGCGCTCATGCTCGGCGCGTCGCCGCGCGCGTCGCTCGCCATGCTGACCGGGGCAAAGGCCTTCGCGGCGATGCGCGGGCGCGACTTCGTGACGCCGGAGGACGTCCGCGACGTGACGGCGCCGGTGCTCCGCCACCGAATCCTGCTCACGCCGGAGCGCGAGATGGAAGGGCTGCGGCCCGACGCCGTGATCCGCCGCATCGTCGAAGGCGTCGAGGTGCCGCGCTAGCCGCGCGCCAATCGCATGGTCCGCTTCCTCCGTAGCCTCTACCTCAGCACGCGGCTGTTCTGGCTGCTCGGCGGGCTCGTGCTCGGGTTCGTCGTGGGCTTCTTCGTGCCGTGGGTGACGGCGCTCGCGAAGGGGGGCGTGCTCGCCCTCGCGGCGGCATCGCTCGTAGACGCGTGGATGCTGTGGCGGAGCGGCGGCATCCGCGCCCGCCGCGAGGCCCCGGACCGCTTCTCAAACGGCGACGAGAACCCCGTCGACCTCGTCCTCGCGAATGACTACGGCTTCCCCGTCCGGCTCGACGTGATCGACGAGGTGCCGGTGCAGTTCCAGGTCCGCGACGAGCGGTTTGGCCTCGCGCTCGGCGCGGGAGAGGAGCGGCGGTTCCGCTACACGCTCCGCCCGACGGAGCGCGGCGAATACCACTTCGGCGCCGTGCTCGCGTATGCGGCCGGACCCATCGGCCTGCTCCTACGCCGGTTCCGGGCCGAAGCCGACCAGCAGGTTCAGGTGTACCCGTCGTTCATTCAGATGCGTCGCTACGCCTTCCTCGCCACCAGCAACCGGCTCGAAGAGGTCGGCGTCAAGCGCGTCCGGCGGCTCGGGCGCACGATGGAGTTCGACCAGATCCGCGAGTACGTCGCCGGCGACGACCCCCGCACGATCAACTGGCAGGCGACGGCGCGGCGCGGCGGGCTCCACGTGAACCAGTACCAGGACGAGCGCTCGCAGCCGGTCTACGCCGTGATCGACATGGGACGGACGATGGAGGCGCCGTTCGAGGGCATGACGCTGCTCGACTACGCCATCAACGCGTCGCTCGTCCTGCTCAACACGGCGCTCCTGAAGAACGACCGTGCCGGGCTCGTCACGTTCGGGTCGAGCGTCGAGACGGTCGTGCGGGCGGAGCGGAGGCCGGCGCACATCTACCGCATCCTCGAAGCGCTCTACAACCAGGAGACCACGTTCCGCGAGCCGAACTTCGAAGCGCTCTACGCGACGACGCGGCAGCACGTCCACGGGCGGGGCCTGCTCCTCCTGTTCACGAATTTCGAGACGCGGGCCGGGCTCGAACGGCAACTCCCGTACCTCCGGGCGCTCGCCCGCTCCCACCTCGTCGTGGTCGTGTTCTTCGAGAACACCGGGCTCCACGAGCTGCGCACCGCGCCGGCGAAGACGACCGAGGACCTCTACGTCAAAACCGTCGCCGAGAAGCTCGATTGGGAGAAGCGCGAGATCGTCCGCGAGCTCAACCGCCACGGGGTGCAAGCGCTCCTCACGACGCCCGACGCGCTGACGGTGGACACGATCAACCGCTACCTCGAAGTCAAAGCGCGCGGGCTGCTTTAGACCGACTAACAAAACCTCAATCCGTCATTGCGAGCGACTGAAAGGAGCGCGGCAACCCCGCAGGGCTCGGCGCAGCCCATCTCCTCCGGTTTGCTGGGGTCGAGAGATTGCCGCGTCGCTGCGCTCCTCGCAATGACAAGGTGGAGGGGTTTTGGTAGGGACCCTTAGCCTGCGCCTTCCGGCTTCAGCGGCGTCGCGGCGGCGTAGAACGTCCGCATCGGCGCGAGGTCGGCGTCGAGGTCGCCGGTGGGGACGACGGGCGGGGCGGCGACGATCCGGCGACGGCCGTAGTCGAACGTGACGGGGACGATGGGGATGCCCGCGCCGCGCGCGATGTGGTAGAACCCCGTCCGCCACGTCGTCACCCGTTGGCGCGTGCCCTCCGGCGCGAGGCCGAGCACGAAGGCGTCGTGCGTCTGGAATTTCTCGACGACCTGCTGCACGACGCCGCCCGCCACGTCCCGCCGCACCGGCGTCCCGCCGAGCCACCGCATCAGCCAGCCCAGCGGCGGGGCGAAGAGGGTGTGCTTGCCGAGGAAGTACGCCTCCAGCCCGAGCGCCCGCCGCGCAAGCACGCCGACGATGAAGTCCCAGTTCGACGTGTGCGGGGCCACGGCGACGATGAACTTCGGCGCGTCGGGGAAGGCGCCATCGAACCCCCACCCCGCTGCGCGCAGCACGGCGCGGCTGAGCTGCCGCGTGACGGCGTTCCGCTTGCGCGGCACGCGCGGGCCGAGGTCGGGCAGGGGGACGAGATCGGCTGCGGGCGGCGCCATCAGTTCACGAGCGTGACGAGGCGCGACGCCGTGCGCTCGCCGTCGGAAAGCCGGCAGACATAGACGCCGGCCGCGCCGATCCGCTCGGCGTCGACGGCGACGGTGTGGGGACCGGCCGGCAGCGCCGCACCGCCGGCGAGGTCGGCGACGAGCCGGCCGCCGAGGTCGTAGCAGCGGAGAGCGACGGGCGACGGGGCGTCGAGGGCGAACTGAAACGTGACGCTGTCGCGGGCGGGGTTGGGGTAGGGCGTGAGGCGGAGATCGGGCACCGCGCCGTTGCTGTCCTCGGCGTCGGTGGCCGTGGCGGGGAGGAGGGCGGCGAGCATCTCGTCGAGGAGCGCGCGCCAGTTCCCCCACGAGTGACCCTCGGGCACCTCGCGGTAGACGAGCGCGTGGTCGTTCGACTCGAATACGGTCCGCATCTGCCGGGCGCCGTCCTCGGTGTCGTTGATCGTGCCCGTCGACATGTACACGTCGAACAGTCCGTCCTCCGCCTCAGCCACGAGGGTATAAATCGACGGTCCCTCCCATCCGAGCGCGCCCTGCTCGCTCACCCAGAACGCGGGCGACTGGATCGCGAGCTTGCCGAACGTGTCGGGGTGGAGCAGGCCGAGGTAGGCCGAGAACAGCCCGCCGAGCGAGGTCCCGAGGATCACGCGGCCGTCTCGGTCGGTGCGCGTCCGGTACGCCGCGTCGACGGCAGGCACGAGCTCGTCGGCGACGAATGCGGCGAAGTCGGGGTTCTGGACGTACTGCTCCTGCCGGCGATTCTGCCCGTTCACGCGTGGGTCGATGAACACGGCGATCGCGGGCTCGGCGCGGCCCTCCGCGATCAGGTTGTCGAGGACGATGCGGAACGCGCCGAGCCGGTCGTCGGCGTACTCGTGCCCGTCGGTGACGTAGACGACGGGGAGGTTCGAGAGGTCGTCGTAGCCGGGGGGCGTGTAGACGCGGTAGCGGACGGTGTAGCCGAGCGCGGCGCTGGCGAGCGAGAGATTCGGGGTGAACGCGCCGGCCGGCACCTGGGGGTCGCGGACGGTCTCGGCGGGGAAGACCCACGCGGGCATCCGCAACTCGGAGTTCGGGCCGAACCCGCTCCACTGCTGGTGCGGGTTCGCCGGGTCGAGGATCCACGTGCCGCTGCGGACGAGCTTGTAGTCGAGCCGGGCGGCCCCGGGGAAGCGGTAGACCCGCATCCACACGTCGCTCAGCCCGACGCGGCCGAGGGGCCCCGCGCTCGGGTTCCAGCCGTTGAGGTCGCCCGCGACGGCGAGCGAGGAGGCCGATCCGCGGTAGAGGAACGCGGCCGAGTCGCCGAGCGCGAACGGGACCTGCTCCGCCGCGATGAGGTCGGCCCACAGCGCGTCGAGGGCGGCGTCGCGTTCGTCCGCGTCCCCGATGCCGCCGATCGTGGCGAGGCTGTCGGTGAACTGCGCGAAGGTGGCGAAGGGGAGCGGGCTCTGCGCCTGCGCCGGGGCGGCGATCAGGGCGAGCAGGAGGAGGGCGGAGCGGATCAACACGGGAAGCTGGACCGTTTGCGGGGAGCGTGGGAGACGATGCCGAAAGATACTCCCATGCGCTCCCTTCTCCCGTCCCCTCGTCTCCCCGCCCGATGCTCACCGCGCTCCTCCTCGACCTCGACGGCACGCTCCTCGACACCAACCGCTTCCACGTCACCGCCTTCGTCGAGGCGTTCGCGGCCCACGGCTACGGCGTCGCCCGCGACCGGATCGACCGGGCCGTGGGGATGGGCGGCGACAAGCTCATCGCCGACGTACTCGGCGAGGCTGCGGAGCGCGAGCACGGCGACGCCATCCGCGCAACCTACGGCGAGAGCTTCGAGCGGCTCGCCACCGAGCACGCCTTCGCCCTCTTTTCCGGCGCGCTCGACCTCATCGCCACCGCGAAAGACCGCGGGCTGAAAGTGGCGATCGCCACGTCGTCCGGCGAGGACGACCTCGAAACCATCTTCGAGAGCGCGGGCGTCGATCTCCGCGAACGTGTGGACGTGGTGACGACGAAGAGCGACGTGGACGAGTCCAAGCCGGCGGCGGACGTGGTCGAGGCCGTGCTCGCCAAACTCGGCGTCGCTGCCACCGAAGCAGCGCTCGTCGGCGACACGCGCTACGACTTCGAGGCCTGCACCCGCGTCGGCGTCGCCGGCATCGGCGTCGCAACGTGGGTCTTCGACGCCGACGCCCTGCGCCGGGCCGGCGCTCGCGTGGTCTACGCCGATGCCGCCGACCTCCTCGCCCATCTCGACGACGCGCTCGCCGCCGTCTCGCCCGGCCCCGATGTGCTGACGCAGGGCCGACTCGACACGCTGATGGGCGAGGCGCTCTCCGAGGCCACGCGCGGCTTCGCGGCAGGCGAGGTGCCGATCGGAGCGGTCGTGGCGCGGTGGGACGGCACGGTCGTCGCTCGCGGGCACAACGAGGCACGCGAGACGGGGACGAACCTCGCCCACGCCGAACTCCTCGCGCTCCAACACGCCGCCGTCGAAGGCGGCGGGCGGGCGGAGGATCTCGTGCTCGTCACCACCCTCGAGCCGTGCGCGATGTGCCTCGGCGCGGCGGTCGAGGCCGGGATCGACACGGTCGTGTTCGCGCTCGGCGCGCCGCCGAACGGAGCGACGGGCAAGCTGCAGACGATGCCCGAACGGCGGATGCCGCGCATCGTCGGCGGAGTGAAGGCGGGGGAGAGTCGGGCCCTTTTGGAGCGGTGGCTCGCCTCGCAGCCGGAGGGCGAAGGCGGGTTCGTGCGCGACCTGCTGAGCCAAGGTTGAGAGAGCCGCGTCGCGCATTGTCGGGGCGCAAGCAATTATCGTGCTTCGGGTAACGAAGAGGGGAATGGCGGGGCGATCCGTCCGTGAGGTGATTTTTTTGATCGTGAACATTGTGTGGAGGGGCATGTGTGCGTACCCTGGTCCCGGTCGCGCACGGTCGCCGTATCTGTGGTGTTCATTCGAGTTGCGAACACACGTAGCGGAATCGATCGGGGTGCGGCTCTTCTCGTTCCTGCTCCTCTCAGCCACGGAGACCTCTCCATGCCTCGGACCGCTACCCCACCACGCTTCTTCCCCGCGCTCCTGTGCGGGCTCCTGCTAGCGACCACCTTCGCCCCTGCCCACGCCCAAGACAAGCGTCCCGCCCTCGACGCCGCCTTCGCCGGAGCCCTCACCGAAGTGACGTGGAGCGCGGAGCGCGACGTGCCGCTCTTCCTCTCGGGCGACCTCCGCGCTGCCGACGGTAAGCGCGGCGTCGACGCCGCCACGGCCTTCCTTGCCGAGCGCGCCCCGCTCTTCGGCCTCGCGGATGCCGAGGCGTTCCGCCCGACCCGTACTGAGGTCGGCGACCTCGGCGACACGCACGTCCGCGTGCAGCAGACCGTCGACGGCGTGCCCGTCTTCGGGGCCGAGTCGATCGTCCACCTCGACCGGAGCGGGGCCGTCTACGCCTTCAACGGCGACGTCTACCCCGAGGCCGCGCGCGTCGCCACGCGGCCGGGGCTCTCCGCCGCCGCCGCGATCTCCGCCGCGCAGGCCAACCTCGCCCCCGGCACGGTCTACCGCGCCACGAACGTCTCGCGCGCCGCCGACGCCTTCGCCGCCGCCGAGCAGCCCGACTGGGCGCCCACGGCCGAACTCGTCGTCTACCCGCTCGGCAAAGCCTTCGTGCTTGCGTACCACGTCCGCCTCTTCGTCGACGCGCCCGCGCCCGCCAACTGGGAAGTGTTCGTCGACGCCGCCACGGGCGAGATCGTCGACCGCTACAACTCGATCCACACGACGGACGCGCACGCCGAGTCGGCGAGCCCTGTGTCGGTGATGATGCAGGACGGCATCGGCAGCGGGTCCAGCCTCTTCGGCGGCACGCTCGCGATCCCGACGTTCCTCTCCGGCGGGAACTACTACCTCTACAACACCACGCGCGGGCCGAGCTACATCCGCACGATGACCGCCAACAACGGGACGAGCCTCCCCGGCTCCTACGTCACCGACCCCGACAACAACTTCACGTCGCAGGTGCAGAAGGCCGCCGTCGACGCGCACTACGGCGCGATCACGACGTTCGACTACTTCAAGAACACCCACAACCGCAGCTCCTACAACAACAACAACGCGACGATTACGAGCACGGTCCACTACTCGAACAACTACAACAACGCGTTCTGGAACGGCTCGCAGATGGTCTACGGCGACGGCGACGGCAGCCAGTTCATCGCCCTCGTCTCGCTCGACATCGCGGCGCACGAGCTGACGCACGCCGTCACGAGCGCCTCGGCCGGGCTGATCTACCAGAACGAGTCCGGCGCGCTCAACGAGGCCGTCTCCGACATCTTCGCGGCGATGGTGGACCGCGACGACTGGAAGGTCGGCGAGGACAGCTACACGCCGGGTGTCTCGGGCGACGCGCTCCGCTACCTCAACAACCCGCCGCTCGGCAACCAGCCCGACCGCTACGCCGACCGCTACACCGGCTCCGGGGACAACGGCGGCGTCCACATCAACTCCGGGATTCCGAACAAGGTGGCCTACCTCATGGCCGACGGCGGCACGCACTACGGTCAGGCCGTCGCCGCGATCGGCCGCGCCAAGACCGAGGCGATCTGGTACCGCGCCCTCACGGTCTACTTCACGCAGTCGACGAACTTCGCCGCCGCGCGGACCGGCGTGCTCCAGGCCACGGCCGACCTCTACGGCACGAGCGGGACGGAGTATTCGACGGTGCAGAACGCGTGGGCGTCCGTCGGCATCGGGAGCCCGGCCGGTGGGGGGAACCCGCCGCCCTCGAACGACACGTACGAGCCCAACGACTCGTTCGCCACCGCCCACGGCCCGCTCACGTCCGGCACGGCGATCTCTTCGTTCATCGCCTCGTCCTCCGACGACGACTACTACACGTTCACGTCCACGGCGACAGGCACGATCAACGTCACGCTCGGCGGGTTCTCCGGCGACTACGACGTATTCCTCTACAACAGCGCCCAAGCCGAACTCGGCCGCGGCTACACGACGAACAACCCCGAGACGATCTCCGTCACGAACGCCGCCGCCGGGACCTACTACGTCCGCGTCGACGGCTACAACGGCGCCTCGTCCACGACCGACGACTACCAGCTCACCGTCACCTTCCCGACGGGCGGGGGCGGCGGCACGCCGCAGTGGTACTACGAGGACCTCGTCTACGAGTCGCCGCACAACTACCCCAACAACTACAACAACTCGAAGACCTACACGAAGGCCGGCGCGCAGCGCGTGGCGATGTACTTCTCGCAGTTCAACACGGAAGCGAACTACGACTTCGTCTACATCAAGGACGCGGGCGGCACGACGCGGGCGACCTACCACGGCAGCAAGTCCGCGTTCTGGGCGATCGTGGACGGCGCGAGCATCACGGCCAATCTCGTCAGCGACTACAGCGTGACGCGCTACGGCTACAAGGTGACGCGTGTGGCCTACTTCAGCCCGAACCCGCTCTTCGCGGGTGGGGAAGAGGGCACGCCGATGGCGTTCGCGCCGGACGCAGCCGAGAGCGTGCCGGTCGAGGTCGGTGCGAAGTCGCTCACCGGCCCGGTGGAGTTCGGCCTCGGGCAGAACCGGCCGAACCCGCTCACCTCATCGGCGACGATTAGCTACGGGCTCGACGCGACGAGCGCCGTCCGGCTCGTGGTCTACGACGTGCTCGGCCGCGAGGTGGCCGTGCTCGCCGACGACGTGCGCGAGGCGGGGTCGTACGAGGTGCGCTTCGACGCGACGGACCTCCCGGCGGGGACGTACTTCTACCGCCTGACGGCGGGGGACCACGTCGAGACGAAGCAGATGACGATCGTGCGCTAGCACAGCACGTTCGCTGAGGGGTAGCGAGGGGGCGTTCCGATATCGGGGCGCCCCCTCTTTCGTTGGCGGACCCCCTGTCCGTCTCGTGGTCGGTCTGCTCCCGACTTCGACGAGCTGTCCCCCTTCAAGGGGGACAGCCCCGTGAGCGTTGAGCGCGTCAGTGTGATGCGAACGGGGCGGGGGGTCCCGCCGCGGCGTAGCTTGCGGTCCTCGGCCAGCCCTTCTGCCTCAGCGCTCCATGCCTGTCCCGCTCTACCCGACGACGGACGCCACCCTCGACCCCGCCCCCGGCGTCGAGACCAGCGCCGTACCCGGCGCGATCCGGCTCTGCGTCATCGACATCGGCTCGAACTCGTTCCACGCCGTCGTCTTCGACGCCTTCCCCGACGGCACGTTCGCGATCGTCGCCACGCTCAAGGAGATGGTGCAGCTCGGCGAGGGCGGGTTCACGACGCACCAGTTGACCGAGGCGGCGCAGGCGCGCGGGCTCGCCGCCCTCGCCAGCATCCGCGAGATGGCCGACGGCTACGGCGTGTCCGACTACGTCGCCTGCGCCACGAGCGCGGTGCGCGAGGCCGAGAACGGCGGCGAGTTCATCGAGCGGGCGCGCGAGGAGACCGGGATCTACATCCGCACGATCTCGGGCGAGATCGAGGCCGAGCTGATCTACAAAGCCGTCCGCCACGCCGTCGACCTCGCCGAGCCGTCGCTCCTCGTCGACATCGGCGGCGGCTCGACGGAGTTCATCGTGGCCGACCGCGACGGGATGCACTTCGCCACGAGCCTCAAGCTTGGCGCGGCGCGGATGACGGAGCAGTTCGTCACGACCGATCCCGTGGAGGCGCCGGAGTTCCAGGCGCTCCGGGCGCACATCCGCCGCGAGCTCGGGCCGGTCTTCCGCGTGGCGCACGAGCGCGGCGTCCGCCGCGTCATCGGCAGCTCGGGCACGCTGCAGAACCTCGCCACGCTCGCGTCGTCGTCGTTCGGCGAGGCCGGGCAGATCTTCGACTACGTCTTCGACGCCGTCAACATCCGGCGCGCGACGAAGCTCGTCATGCGCTCCGACCGCGCAGAGCGGCTGGGGATGCCTGGCCTGCTGGAGAAGCGCGTGGACCAGATCGTCGCCGGGGCCACGCTCATCGACGTCGTGCTGAAGGACCTCGGGATCAAGCGGTTCGAGGTCAGCCCCGACGCGCTCCGCGAGGGGATCGTGGTCGACTTCGTCGAGCGGAACTACAAGTGGATCAAGCGGCTCGCGCCGTTCCGCAGCGTGCGGCGGCGGAGCGTCTACGACCTCGCGATCCGGCTCCGGTGGGACGAGGCCCACGCCCGCCACGTCACCCGCCTCGCCCTCCGCCTCTTCGACGCGACCGAGCCGCTCCACAGCCGGGGCGAGCACGCGCGCGAGCTGCTCGAATACGCCGCGATCCTCCGCGACGTGGGCTACGCCGTCAGCCGCCGGAGCCACCACAAGCACTCACTCTACGTCATCAAAAACGCTGACCTCAAGGGGTTCACGCCCGACGAGATCGCCGTCATCGCGAATGTTGCCCGCTACCACCGCGCTGGCCTCCCGAGCGAGCGCCACGCCGACTACGCCCGGCTCGACGGCGAGCAGCGGCGCCTCGTCGACGAACTCGCCGCGATCCTCCGCCTCGCGAACGGCCTCGACCGCAGCCACTTCCAGAACGTCATCCACTTCGACGCCCACTGCGAGGACGACCGGCTCCGCCTCGTCGTGCAGACGAAAGCCGACCCGCAGCTCGACGTGTGGGCGGCGGGCCGGGGCGCGGGGCTGTTCCGCCGCACGTTTGGTCTGCCTGTCCGCGTCGAGGTAGAAGGGGCGTAGGGGGAGGCGCGCCGTCGCAGCCCGCGCGGCGGTATCTTGTGCGATGCCGCTACGGGCTATGGCGGGCCTTTCTTGCATTCTTCCGCTCTTCGCGTGGGAGGCCGGTTGATGCTCTGGCGTCCTTTCTCTAACTTCCGTCGATCTGCGCGGGAGCCCTCACCCCCTCGTCGTCTCGTCCCCCGCGCCGCCCGTTTTCGTGCGCTTCGCTCGCGCCCGCCCGACCCCTCACCCGATGATCGGACCCCTCCTGTTTTTCCTGTTTGCCGTCCTCGCGATTGTCGGCGCGCTCGGCATGCTGATCGCGCGCAACCCGGTGTCGAGCGCGCTGTGGATGGTGATGAACCTGTTCTCGATCGCGTGCCTCTACCTCACGCTGCACGCGCAGTTCATCGCCATCATCCAGATCCTCGTCTACGCCGGGGCGATCATGGTGCTGTTCCTCTTCGTGATCATGCTCCTCAACCTCGGCGAAGTCCCGCGCCTGCCGGCCTTCGACTGGCGGAAGGGCGTGGCCTTCCTCCTCGGCGTCGCCGTTCTCGCGCAGATCCTCTACGTCGTCGCCCTCGGCCTCGACGTGGTGCCGACGACGACGACGCCTTTCGAGGCGAGCGTGAACGGCTCGGCCGAGGCCGTCGGCCTCGTGCTCTTCACCGACTACGCCTTCACGATCCAGATCATCGGCGTGCTCCTGCTCGCGGCCACGATCGGCGCCGTCCTCCTCGCCAAGAAGCGATTCGTTTGAGTCGAGCGTCGGGGGTCGGGCGTCCATTGCTCCTGAGCCTCGACCCCCGACTCCCGACCCCTGACTCCCGACGCTCGTGGAACTCACCCTCAACTGGTACCTCTCGCTCTCGGCCGTGCTGTTCGTGATCGGCGTGCTCGGGGTGCTCCTCCGGCGCAACGCGATCGTGATCTTCCTCTCGATCGAGCTCATGCTCAACGCGGTGAACCTCACGCTCGTCGCCTTCGCCCAGAGCTTCGCGGACGTGGACGGGCTGATCCTGGTGTTCTTCGTGATGAGCGTGGCCGCGGCCGAGGCCGCCGTCGGGCTCGCCATCGTGATCGCGCTCTTCCGCAACAAGACGACCGTGAACGTCAACGAGATCAACCTCTTTCGCGGCTAGCGCCGCGAGTCATTTGTCCGTAGTCATTTGTCCGTTGCTATACCGCGGACCACGGACAACGGACTACTGACCAACAGCATGGAAACTTCCGTACGGCTCATCCTCCTCCTGCCGCTCTTCGGCGCGGCCCTCATCGGGCTGATGGGGCTCTTCGCCCCGGCCTTCCGGAAGCAGGAGAAGCTCATCGGGATCATCGGGACGGCGGCCGTGGCGATCCCGTTCGTGCTCACCGTCATGCTGTTCCTCGGGCAGCACGGCGGGTTCGAGGTCGTCCGGACGTACACGTGGATGGTGGCGGGCGACCTCTCGCTCGCGTTCGACTACCGGATCGACGCGCTCTCGCTCCTGATGACGCTGATCGTGACGGGCATCGGCGCGCTGATCCACCTGTACTCGATCGGGTACATGCACGGCGATGACGGGTTCTGGCGCTTCTTCGCGTACCTGAACCTGTTCATCTTCGCGATGCTCAACCTCGTGCTCGCGGAGAACCTCGTCGTCCTCTTCCTCGGGTGGGAGGGCGTCGGGCTGTGCTCGTACCTCCTCATCGGGTTCTGGTACACCGACCTCAAGAACTCGGCGGCGGCGAACAAGGCGTTCATCGTCAACCGCATCGGCGACTTCGCCTTCCTCCTCGGGATGTTCGTGCTCTACAAGGCGATGGTAGGCGCGGGCGTGACGCCGTTCGGGCTCGACTTCACGACGATCTTCGAGAACATGGACGTGCTGACGGCGGGGACGGCCTCCGTCATCGTCCTCCTCATGTTCATCGGGGCAACGGGCAAGAGCGCGCAGATCCCGCTCTTCGTGTGGCTCCCCGACGCCATGGCCGGCCCGACGCCGGTGTCGGCGCTGATCCACGCGGCGACGATGGTGACGAGCGGGCTCTACCTCCTGGCCCGCCTCAGCCCGGTCGTGCTCGAAGCGCCCGGCGTGATGATCCTCATCGCTTTCGTCGGCGCGATCACGGCGATCATGGCGGCGACGATCGCGATCACGCAGAACGACATCAAGAAGGTCCTCGCGTACTCGACCGTCTCGCAGCTCGGCTACATGTTCGTCGCGGCGGGCGTCGGCGCGTTCTTCGTCGCGATCTTCCACGTGATGACGCACGCCTTCTTCAAGGCCTGTCTCTTCCTCGGCTCCGGCTCGGTGATCCACGCGATGCACCACGTCGAGCACGAACTCGAGCACAAGGGCGTGATCCCGAAGCACCACGGCGACCACGACACCCCGCTCGACTCGGAGAAGCACCAGGACCCGCTCCGCAACAACCCGCTGCCGTACGACGGGCCGTTCGACGCGCAGGACATGCGGACGATGGGCGGCCTCCGCAAGCACATGCCGATCACGGCGATCACCTTCCTCATCTCTACCGCCGCCATTGCTGGTTTCCCTTTTCTCTCTGGGTTCTTCTCGAAGGACGAGATCCTGTTCAAGGCGTTCGAACTGGGCTACGACGGCGCGTTCTGGGCGTACATCGTATGGGGCATCGGGATCGTGACGGCGCTCCTGACGGCCGTGTACATGACGCGGGCGTACGTGCTTACGTTCGAGGGCCGCGAGCGCTGGCCCGACGCCGTGGACACGAAGCCGCACGAGAGCCCATGGACGATGACGGTCCCGCTCGTCGTACTCGCTTTCTTCGCCGCGATCGCTGGGTTCTTTGGGCTGCCGGCCGTGCTCGGCGAGAGCTGGATCCACCACTACCTCGGCGCGGCGTACGGCGGGCCGGTGGCCGAAGCGGAGACCGTGCACCACGTCTCGCACGCCATCGAGTGGGGGCTGCTCGGGCTCGGTGGCCTGATAGCCATCGTCGGCATGGGCTTCGCGTGGCTGAACTATAAAACGAGCGGGGTGCAGACGGACAACACGGTCCGCCGCAAGCTCGGCGCGGTCTACACCCTCCTCGCGAACAAGTACTACGTCGACGAGGCCTACGACGCGACCATCGTCCGCCCGATCACCGAGGGCTCGCGCCGCGGCCTCGCCCCGTTCGATGCGAAGGTCGTGGACGGCGCGGTGAACGGCACCGCGAGCCTCGTCCGCCGCCTCAGCGGGTGGGGACGTGGGATGCAGACCGGCGTCGTGCAGAACTACGCCCTCGCCCTCGTGCTCGGCGTCGTCGTCGTCGTCGCCCTCATGATCTTCGTTTAGACGCAGCGCCATTTTTGTAGTACGGGCGCAGCGTGCTGCGCCCCTACCCACCGCCCAACATGGACCTTCTCGCTGGCCTCTCGCACCTCGTCTCGTGGGTGATCTTCCTGCCCGCGCTCGGCGCGCTCGTCACCCTTCTCATGCCGAGCGACGGGGCCGTGCGCTGGGCCGCGCTCGGCACGACGCTCGTGACGTTCGTCGTCTCGCTCGGGCTGTGGTTCGGGTTCGACCCGGCGGTCTCGACGGGAGAGGGGCCGCAGCTCGTCGAGCAGACGTTGAACTGGTTCCCCGGTGTCGATATCACCTACTTCGTCGGCGTGGACGGGCTGAACCTGCTGCTGTTGCTCCTGACGACACTGCTCGGGCCGATCATCGTGCTCTCGTCGTGGACCTACATCGGCAAGCACGTCAAGGGGTACTTCGCGCTCCTGCTGATCCTCGAGACCGGCGTGCTCGGCGTGTTCGCCTCGTTCGACCTCTTCCTGTTCTACATCTTCTTCGAGCTGACGCTGATCCCGATGTACTTCATCATCGGCATCTGGGGTGGCGAGAACCGGGTCTACGCCGCCGTCAAGTTCGTGCTCTACACGCTCTTCGGCTCGCTCCTCATGCTCGTCGGCCTCCTGTGGATCGGGTTCGCGGCGGGCGACGCCGTCAACGGCGGCGTGTTCACGACGAACTGGTACAAGCTGCTCGCCTTCGGCGTCCCGCTCGGGTCGCAGACGTGGCTCTTCGTGCTCTTCGCGCTGGCGTTCTTCATCAAGGTCCCGCTCTTCCCGTTCCACACGTGGCTCCCCGACGCCCACGTGCAGGCGCCGACGGGCGGCTCCGTGGTCCTCGCCGGCGTGCTCCTGAAGATGGGGACGTACGGGCTCGTCCGCTTCTGCCTCCCGTTCTTCCCCAACGCCGCGCAGCAGTTCGCCGTGCCAATCGCGATCCTCGCCCTCATTGGGATCATCTACGGCGCGCTCGTGGCGTACGCGCAGGAGGACGCGAAAAAGCTCGTGGCGTACTCGTCGGTGGCCCACCTCGGCTTCGTCGTCCTCGGCATCTTCGCGTTTACGCCGGAGGCGTTGCAGGGCGCGATGATCCAGATGGTCAACCACGGGATCTCGACGGGCGCGCTCTTCCTCCTCATCGGGATGCTCTACGAGCGGCGCCACACGCGGCTGATGGCCGACTACGGCGGGATCGCGAAGTCCGTCCCGATCCTGACCTTCTTCATGGTGTTCAGCGTGCTCGCCTCCGTCGGGCTGCCGGGGCTGAACGGGTTCGTCGGCGAGTTCCTGATCCTGCTCGGGACGTTCAAGAGCACGGTCCTCGGCGCGTGGTGGATCACGACGATCGCGACGAGCGGGGTGATCTTCGCCGCCGTCTATCTCCTGACGATGCTCTACAAGACGTTCTACGGCCCGCTCGCCGCCGACTCGCCGAACGCGACGATGCCGGACCTCAACCTCCGCGAGATCGGCCTCCTCGTCCCGCTCGTGGTGCTGATGTTCTGGCTCGGCTTCGGCCCGGCGCCGTTCCTCGCCAAGAGCGAGCCCGCCGTGCAGGCCCTGCTCGAAGTCATCGAGACGAAGCGGATCGCCGCACTCGACGCGGCCGGCGTGCCGGTCGAAGAGCTCACGCTGCCGGCCCCAGCTGTTCCGACCTCGGCACCGTAGCGCCGCACGGTCGTCCCGTACAGGCGCGACCTGTCGCGTCTCTACCTCCTCACCCAACTCGCCCGCCCGATGCCTCCCGCCGCCACCCTGCTTCGCATCTTCCTCCTGACGGTGCTCGTCGGCGTCGTGGGGAACCCCGCGCTGGCGCAGGACGCTCCCGCTACGACCGAGCAGCACGGCGAGGCGCCGCTGACGGCCGACACCGAGCCGGACGATGTCACGGTCGCTGAAGGGGAGGGCGTCCACGGGGAGGACGAGAGTCACGGCCCCGCACCGCCGCTGTTCTTGGTGATTCCGTTCGTCGTGCTCCTGCTGATGATCGCGACGGGGCCGCTGTTCTACCCGCACCACTGGCACCACCACTACCCGAAGTACGCCGTCGCGCTCGGCACCATCGTCGCGGTCTACTACCTCGTCGTGCTCCACACGGGCACGCCGATCATGCACGCCGCTCAGGAATACCTCTCGTTCATCGCGCTCCTGGCGAGCCTCTTCGTCGCGAGCGGGTGCATCCTCATCAAGACCGACTACGCCGGGAGCCCGCGCGTTAACGCCGCGCTCCTGTTCATCGGGTCGGTGATCTCGAACTTCATCGGGACGACGGGCGCGTCGATGCTGCTGATCCGGCCCTACATGCGGCTCAACGCCGGGCGGATCAAGCCGTACCACATCGTCTTTTTCATCTTCTGCGTCTCGAACGTCGGCGGCGCGCTCACGCCGATCGGTGACCCGCCGCTCTTCCTCGGCTTCCTCCGCGGCGTGCCGTTCTTCTGGACGCTCGTCCACGTCTGGTACATCTGGCTCCCGACGCTCCTCATCCTGATCGCTGTGTTCTGGGTGTTCGACGCGCGGAACAAGCTGGAGAGCAACCGCGAGCGGATGGAGGAATCGGGCATCGACGTCGACCCCGGTGAGGGCGAAGGCGCGGTCATGCCCGTCCCCGCCGACCACACGAAGAGCCACATCACGATCACGGGGAAGGCCGGCTTCGGCTGGCTCGCCGTCATCATCGCGAGCGTGTTCATCGACCCGAACATCTTCGCGTTCGTGCCCGACCTCCACGAGCTGATCCACGTGCCCTTCGGCATCCGCGAGATCATCATGTTCGCGGTCTGCTTCCTCGCTTACAAGACGGCGAAGCCCGAGGTGCTCAAGGGCAACGACTTCAACTTCGAGCCGATCCGCGAGGTGGGCTGGCTCTTCGTCGGCATCTTCCTCACGATGCAGCCGGCGCTCACGCTCATCGGGCAGTTCGCCGCGCAGAACGCCGACACGCTCGGGGTCAACACGTTCTACTTCGGGACCGGCCTGCTCTCGGGCGTGCTCGACAACGCGCCGACCTACGTGTCCTTCCTCTCCGCCGCGATGGGCAAGTTCGGCCTCGACGTGAACATCCCCGCCGAGGTGCTCGACTTCGCGGCGCACCCCGGCGCGGCGACGGGCTTCTACCTCCAGGCGATCTCGGTGGCGGCCGTGTTCTTCGGCGCGCTGACCTACATCGGCAACGGCCCGAACTTCATGGTCAAGGCGATCGCGCAGTCGAGCGGCGTCGAGACGCCGAGCTTCGGCGGCTACATGTTCCGCTACTCGCTCCCGATCCTCCTCCCGATCTACGCCCTCGTCTGGCTCGTCTTCTTCAGCGGCTGGATCATCCCGATCGCAGGCTAACCTCTCCACCCGATGGCCGCCCCGCTCTCCGACGACCAGATCCGCTCCGCCCTCGGCGACTTGCCGGGCTGGACGCACGCCGACGACGCGCTCGCGAAGACGTTCACGCTCGGCGACTTCCGCGCGGCGATCGCGTTCATCGTCCGCATCGGGTTTGAGGCGGAAGAGCGGGACCATCACCCGAACCTCTCGAACGTCTACAACCGCGTCGAGATCGCCCTCACCACGCACGATGCCGGCAACCGGGTCACGCAGAAGGATGTGGACCTCGCGCGGGCGATTGAGAGCCTGGTTAGTGGATAGTTGTTGGTGGTTTGTTGCATGATGCAACGGCAAGCCACTATCCACTGACTACTAACCACTAACCACCCCCCGATGTACGCCTCCCTCTTCAGCGACCTCGCCGCCGCGTTCCCGACCGTGCTCGTCGCGCTCCTCGGGATCGTGATCGTGCTCTACGATTCGTTCCGCAACGACGCGCCGGAGATCCCGTGGATCACGGGGGCGGGGATCGCCGTCGCGCTCGGGATCGAGCTGTTCCGGATGGGCACGCCCGGCATCCCGATCTTCGCCGACCAGCTCTTCGCCGGCGGCTACGCGTCGTACGTCAACGCCGTGATCCTCCTCGGCGCGCTCGGCAGCGTGATCCTCTCGGTCCCGTACCTCCAGCGGATCGGGCACAACTACGGCGAGGTCCACGCGCTCATCCTCTTCGCCACGACGGGGATGATGGTGCTCGCCGCGTCGGCCAGCCTCGTCTCGATCTTCGTCGGGCTGGAGACGATGTCGATCTGCCTCTACGTGCTCACCGGGCTCGTCCGCTCGGGCACGCGCGCCAACGAGAGCGCGCTGAAGTACTTCCTCCTCGGCGCGTTCTCGACGGGGTTCTTCCTCTACGGCATCGCGCTGATCTACGGCGCGACGGGGACGATGGTGCTGGCTGAGATGCCGGCGGCGATCCTCGTGACCGGCCGCACGGGCTTCCTCTTCGCCGGCCTCGCGCTCCTCCTGATCGGGTTCTTCTTCAAGGTGTCCGCCGTCCCGTTCCACATGTGGACGCCCGACGTGTACCAGGGTGCGCCGACAACGATCACCGGGTTCATGTCGACGACGTCGAAGGCGGCGGCGTTCTCCGCGCTCATCCTCGTGCTGTCGGTCGGGATGGCAGAGGCGAGCCTCGCGGTGCGGTGGAGCCTCGTGATCGCGGCCGTGGCGGCGGTGACGATGGTGCTCGGGAATGTGCTCGCCCTCAGCCAGACGAACGTGAAGCGGATGCTGGCCTACTCGTCGATCGCGCACGCGGGCTACGTCCTGACCGGCATCGCGGCGGGCAGCGTCGAGGGATACAGCGGGGCGCTCTACTACCTCCTCGCCTACACCCTCATGAACCTCGGCGCCTTCGGCGTGATGGCCGCGCTCGAGTGGGACGCCGAGCAGGGGGCCGAGCAGACGCTCGATTCCCTCGCCGGTGCGGGCTACCGCAAGCCGATCCTCGGCGTGACGATGGGCGTGTTCATGTTCGCCCTCACCGGCTTCCCGCCGCTCGCCGGGTTCATCGGGAAGTACAAGGTGTTCGCCGCCGCCGTCGAGGCCGACATGACGTGGCTGGCGCTCGTCGGCGTGATCGCGAGCATCGTGTCGGCGTTCTACTACCTCCGCGTGCTCGTGGCGTTCTGGATGAAGTCGCCCGAGGAGGGGCCGGTGAACGTGCAGGAAGCGTCGTTCCCCGTCTCGGCGCTGACGGCCGTCGTCCTCGTCGCATGCGCCGTAGGCCTGCTGTTCTTCGGCGTCCTCCCCGGCGGCGTGCTGGAGACGACACGGATGTTCTTCGTCGACGTAGCCGCCTTCGCCGCGCGGGGGTGAGCGGTTACGGTATGGAGGTAGGGGGGTGTGGACGTATGGAAGTCCCTCTCGCCCACACTCTCACACGTCCACCCTCCCATACCTAAATGGAAGCGCTCCTCCGCGAATACCTCCCGCAGGCCCCACAGCACGGGCTCTACCGCGCGCCGTCGATCCCGGCCGACAAGCTCCAGGCGGCGCTCCGGGACTACGCGCCGGAGATCGCGCCCGGCGCGGTGCTCGCCCTCTACGACGCGACCCGCCTCGGCTCGGCCAAAGACGGCGCCGTCTTTCTCGCCGACCGTCTCGTCTACCAGAACAACGACCTCACGCCGGCGCAGACGATCCGCTACGAGGACATCGTCCGCGTCGATGAGAAGCGGCTGTTCCTCGGCGGGCGGAAGGTGGAGCTCGACGTGAACCAGGGCCGCGCCACGACGACGCACGCCCTCGACTTCTCCGCGCGGTCCGACGCTGCCGAGTACGTCGCCCGCTTCCTCCACGAGGCCATGCTCGCCTCGGCCCGCGCCGACGATGGGCGCCGCTGCGCCGCGTCGAGCGCTCTGGCGTCCGCCGCCACGGGCACGGACGTCACCGCCGTCGAACGCGCCCTCGCCGACCTCCGCGCCGCCGGCAAACTGGCTGACGCGGACTACCGCCGGTTGCTCGACGTGCTGCGCGAGGGATAGGCGTTGCGGTGGCCCGACGGTCGGGGGCAGACACGCAGGTCTGCCCCTACGACGATTCGGCAAGCGTAGGGGCGAACCCACGTGTTCGCCCTTCGGCGATGAGGCGCGGCGCGCCGCGGCGGGATTCGCGGTGCCGTTCGGGGGGCGGCGATGGAAACGCTCGGCCCGCATCCCCGTTGAACATCGACACCTCCGAGACTACTCACCCAACCCCTCGCTCCTCATGGCTCAGTTCACCCTGCCCGACCTCCCGTACGCCTACGACGCGCTCGAACCGCACATCGACGAGCAGACGATGCGCATCCACCACGGCAAGCACCACGCGGGCTACACCAACAAGCTCAACGCCGCCCTCGAAGGGACGAAGTGGGCCGACCAGCCCATCGAGAAAACCCTCGCCAATCTCGACGCCCTCCCCGAAGAGAAACGCACGGCCGTCCGCAACAACGGCGGCGGCTACCTCAACCACGGCATCTTCTGGACGACGATGTCGCCCAACGGCGGCGGCCAGCCCACCGGCGACCTCGCCGATGCCATCGACCGCGATTTCGGCTCGTTCGACGCCTTCAAGTCGACGTTCGAGAGCGCGGCGACGGGGCAGTTCGGCTCCGGCTGGGCGTGGCTCGAAGTGACCGACGGTGGGAAATTGCAGGTCCACGGGCACGCCAATCAGGACAACCCCGTGATGCACGGCGCCCACCCGATTCTCGGTATCGACGTGTGGGAGCATGCCTACTACCTCAAGTACCAGAACAAGCGGCCCGATTACGTGAGCGCGTGGTGGAACGTCGTCAACTGGGACGAGGCGAACCGGCGCTATAAGAAGTACACGTCGTAGCGCGAGCGCTTTCCGACATCGAGCGGGGCGGCGGGCCGAGGCCTGTCGCCCCGCTTCGCATTAAGGTATAAATGTACGGGACACGTGCGACGCAGGGCTGTCACCCCCGGGCCGTAGCCTGGCGCATCACCCACCAACGCCCCGGTTATGAGCTACCTCGTCGTTACTACCCTCGACTTCGCCGACACCGACCGCGCGCCCGTCGAGCGCGAACTGGCCGCCCTCGGCCTGCTCAGCTGCCTCGTCGATAGCCGCAACGAGTCGCACGTGTTGCCGCGCAACACCTACGCGGGCGTCTTCGAAGGGCCGACGGCCCATGCGCTCCACCGCCGTCTCGCGAGCGAGATCCGCGCCGCCGTCGGGCGGTCGCAGTCGGAGGCGCGCGTGTTCGTCTCCGTCGGTGGGGACTGGAGCTTGCGGCACGCGGCGTAGCGGCGGTTCGGGCGGTATACTGCCTGCATGAATCTGCCGGACGACATTGCGCTCCGCCTTGCCGTGCACGAGGCGGCGGCTCCGCTCTCGCTCGACGCGCTGCCTCCGGGCGAGCGGGACCGGGTCGGGGGGTTCGGCAGCGAGAAGCGCCGCCGCGAGTTCGCGCTCGGCCGGACGACGGCGCGGGCGCTGCTAGCCGACCACCTCGCTGTTGCCGCCCCGGACGTACCGCTGCGCGTTGCGGCCGACGGCGCGCCGGAACTCGACGGCGGGCGCCTGCACGTCTCCATCGCACACGCCGCCACATCCGAGCGGACGCTCGCCGCCGCCGCCGTCTCGCCCCGCCCCGTTGGCGTCGACCTCGAAGTGATTCGGCCGCGTCGTGCCGACCTCTACCGGTTCATGCTTCACCCGGATGAGTACGGCCTGCTCGAAACGCTGCCGCACGACCACGACGCGGCGCAGATACTCGTATGGACGCTGAAGGAAGCCACGCTGAAAGCGATGCGGACCGGGTTCCGCGTCTCGCCGAAAAAGCTCCGGCTGTCCGTCGATCCTGAGCGGCAGGCGGCGACGGTCAGCGTCGAAGAGGGGGGAAGCTGGTCGCTCGTCTATGACCAGCGTGACGGTTGTTTCGTCGCCGTCGCTTTCTGAGCTACATCGCCTCTTGCACGTCGGCCCCGGCTGGCATTGCGAAGAGGGAATCGGGCGCGTCGGGGACGAAGCGGGCGCCGGAGACGGTGCCCTGCGCGGCGGGCTCGCCGACGCCGTTGGCGGTCCACGCGAACGAACGGAAGCCTTCCTGTAGCGTGATGCCGCTCACCGTCTGCGCGCCGTCGTAGAGCATGAGCCGCTCCGGCGTGGTGCCACCCTCGGGGAAGAAGCCGGGGTACGAGACGACGTAGCGCACGCCACCGACGCGGTCGGTTTTGGGATCGAGCAGGAGGACGTAGTAGTCGTCGGGCGCGTCGCCTGTTCCGGCGTCGAAGGTGACGCGGACGAGGTCGTACGTCTCGCCTTCCGCGGTCATCTGCCCGTCGAGCGCGAGGTTCACGCCGGGGTCGGCGAGGACGAACGGCATCGCGACGAAGTAGTACGGCGTGAGCGACCAGAAGCGCGCGTTCGTCGAAATGTCGGCTCCGGCGGGCTGAATCCAGGCCGTATCGCCCGTCCACCCGAACGACGCCGACGAGTCGGGCATGACGGTGTGCCGCGCCCGCGAACTCCACGTATCCACCGTCTGCTCCGTGTCGATGGCGGGCTCGTCGCCGCCGCGTTCGTAGCGGTAGCGGAAGTGGAGCGGGCCGTTGCCGTACCAGCGCGCGAGGCCGCCGTGGGCTACGATCGAGGCCCACACGCGACGCCCCGCCTCGCTCTCCGCGAGCCGAGCTTGCGCCTCACCCACCCGCACTTCGACCTCGTTCGGTGAGGGCGCAGCGAGGGCTACCGTTTCAGCGGGGGTATCGGCGTCCGCCCGCGGAGCCGGATCGGAGGCGCAGCCGGCGACGAGGACGAGGGCGAGCAGGGCGGAGGCGGGGCGCATCGGCAGGAGGGGTAGGTCAGGCGGGTTCGAGTTCGGTCTGCTCGGCGGGCCAGATCGGGTAGTCGGTGTAGCCTTCGGGGCCGCCACCATAGAACGTGGCCTGGTTCGGCTCGTTCAGTGGGGCGTCGAGCCCGGCCGCCTGCGCGGCGAAGCGGATCGGGAGGTCGGGGTTGGCGAGGAAGGGGCGACCGTAGGCGATGAGGTCGGCCCGGCCGTCGGCGACGGCTTGCTCGCCCTCGGCACGGTCGTAGCCTCCGTTCGCGATGAGCGTACCGTCATAATTATCGCGCACGATGCGGAGCACGTCGGGCGTGTCGCCGCCGGCCGTGCCCATCTGCGCGTTCGGGCGGACAGCGTGGATATAGGCGAGCCCTGCTTCGTCCATCGCGCGGGCAGCGAGCCCGAAGGTCTCCGTCGGGTTCGCGTCGGTGACGCCGTTCGATCCCTGCCCGAACGAGAACCGCACGCCGACGCGCTCGGTGGGCCACACCTCCAGCACGGCCGCCGTCACCTCGCGCAGGAAGCGCACGCGGTTCTCGGCGGAGCCGCCATACGCATCCGTCCGCTGGTTCGACGAGGTCGAGAGGAATTGCTCGATGAGGTAGCCGTTCGCGCCGTGGATCTCGACACCGTCGAACCCGGCCTCCTGGGCGAGCTCGGCGCCGTGGCGGAACTGCGCGACGACATCGGCGATCTCGTCGGTCGTGAGCGCATGCGGCGTCTCGAACTCCGTCATGCTGAAGTCCGGGAGCATCACCTTCCCTTGCGCCGGAATCGCCGACGGCGCGACGGGGAGCGCGCCGCCGTGGTACGCCGAGTGCGAGACGCGGCCGACGTGCCAGAGCTGGAGGAAGATCCGACCGCCGACGGCGTGGACGAGGTCCGTCACCTCGCGCCAGGCTTCGACCTGGGCTTCGGAATGGATGCCGGGCGTGTCGGGATAGCCCTGCCCGCGCGGGTCCACCTGCGTCGCCTCGGCGATGAGGAGGCCGGCCGAGGCACGCTGCGCGTAGTACGTCGGGGCGAGGTTGTTGGGGATGGCCTGCGGGTGGCGGCTGCGTGTGAGCGGGGCGAGCACGACGCGGTTGGGGAGGAGGAGCGGGCCGAGGGCGTGCGAAGAGAGGAGGTTCATGCCGGTGTCATTTCCGTAGAAGAGAAGCGCGTTGGCATCTGCAAACGTCTGTTGCAACAAATAAGTTCTAGGGCAATCGCCGAAGAGACCGCCGCCCCCACAACGGAACCGGGGCCACCCTGCGCAAGAGGGCGGCCCCGGCCGAAACCATACGCCGATTGCAGTGTCCTGCGGCTACCGGATGAGCGTCACGCGTCGCGTCGCGACGGCGCCGGCGCCGGCTTCGCCCTCGATCCGCACGAGGTACACCCCGCTCGGCAGCTCCGTCCCGTCGAGTTGGACCGCGTGGTCCCCGGCGTCGAACCGGCCGTCGGCGAGCACAGCGACCTCGCGGCCGAGCATGTCGTAGACGGCGAGACGGGCGGTTCCGGGCGAGGGGAGGTGGAACGCGATCTCGGCCGAGCCGGAGAACGGGTTGGGATGGCCCGAGAGGCGCAGCCGTCGGTCCGGTGTCACCGGCGTGTCCTCGGAGGCGACCGGGTTCACTCCGTACACCGCCTCGCCCGTGTCGGCGAAGAGGAGGGTGTAGGTCCGTCCCGTGCCGTAGTTGGCGTTGAGGTTGTAGTAGTCGTAATCGTAATGGAGCAGGCCGAGCCCATGCGCGCTTTGGTAGGTGGTCGAGACCTGGTTGTCGTAGGCGTTGTACCGAGGCATGCTCTCGGAGAAGGACAGGGTCAAGAGGTCGTACGGGATGCCGGAGATATCGTAGGACTGGAGTGCGCTGGCTCCGATCAACCGGAAGCTCCACTTCGATTCCGGGAGGGGCGACGTGCCCAACACGCAGGCGGAAGAGCCGGAGAACCGGATGCGTCCGGCGGGGTCCATCCAGATCTGGCAGGAGTAGGTCGCCGTCACTTCCCCCTCGTCAGAGCGTGTCAGCGTCAGAGCGTAGCGGCCGGTGGTCTCATTGAACCCCGTGATCAGGTACTCATTGAGGTAGGAGGAGGAGGGCAACCCCGTGTCATATCGCGAAACCTCGTAAATCCATCGGTTGCCCACGTCCAGGGGCATGTATTGCATGGGGTCGTGCGATGCGAAGAAATCGTCCGGGTGGGTGCCGTACGTCGTCCCGTCCACCACGGCGTAGACGAGGCGTTCGGTGAGGTTGCGACCCCCGCCGAAAAGGGCGCTGCACGAGGACCGGCTGAACACGCCGACGTTCTCGGCGACGCGCATGCAGTGAATCGGGGGGCCCTGCGGGCTCGACGCCGAGATCGACTGGAGGGTCAGCGTGTGGGGCTGACCCGTCACCCACACGGCCCCAGGCGTGCCGGAGGCCGGGAGAAGGGGTTCCACCTCGAGGGCGAAGCAACTCGTTCCGGAGAGCAGCGTCACTTCGACGGAGTGGTTTCCTCCGCTTTCTACGATCCGCACGGCACACTCGCTCTCCGTGGGCGCGCCCCCGTCGAACCGCGCAAACGACACGCCGACGCGCCAGAACGCCTCGTCGCCTTCGCCCTCCCACCCGAGCACGGTCGTCGTGCGATGTCCGCCGGAGAGGCCGTAGACATCGTGGATCCACACATTTCCTTCGGCGAGGGGGAAGAACGGGTGGTCGGCGGGTTGCGCCCACGCGGGGAGAGAGAACGCGAGGGATGCAGCGAGTAAGATCCAACGAGAGCGCATGGTGTCGAAAGGTCTGGAGGGGGGAAGGAATAGGCCGAGCAGCGGCACGCCGAGGGGCCGGGCGAAGTCGCGCTAGGTTACGCTAGTTAGAGTACATAACCGAATATAAAGCGGGTCGTCTCCCGTGCGATTCGGGCGAATCCCCGATTGCCTCCCGCGCGTTGTTTATTTTTGCCCATCACCGGAAGCGCTTTCTCCCGCCGCCATCCTCCCCGAGTCTCCGATGGAACCCACGAGCTATTCCCCGAAGCACCCCGTCCGCTTCGTCACCGCCGCCAGCCTGTTCGACGGTCACGACGCCTCGATCAACATCATGCGGCGGATCCTGCAGGCTTCGGGCGCCGAGGTCATCCACCTCGGTCACGACCGCTCGGTCCTCGACGTGGTGAAGACGGCGATCGAGGAGGACGCGCAGGGGATCGCGATCTCGTCGTACCAAGGCGGCCACGTCGAGTACTTCAAATACATGGTGGACCTCCTGCGCGAGCACGACTGCGGCCACATCCGCGTCTACGGCGGCGGCGGCGGCGTGATCGTGCCCGAGGAGATCGCCGAGCTCGAAGCCTACGGCGTGGCGAAGATCTTCTCGCCCGAGGACGGGATGCGCCTCGGCCTCCAGGGGATGATCAACTATATGCTCCGCGAGGCCGATTTCCAGACCGTCCACGTGCTCGACGGGAAGGTGCAGAACCTGATCGAAGACGACGAGCCGAGCCGTGAGCCCCGCGCTCTCGCGAAGCTGCTGACGGCCGTCGAAGGCAACCTCGTCGAAGATGTCGAGGAACTCTTCGACCCGGTCCATGCCGGGATGGGCGGCGACGGGGCGCCGGAGGTCTACGTCGAAGCGCCGGTCATTGGGATCACGGGGACGGGCGGTGCGGGCAAGAGCACGCTCACCGACGAACTCGTCCGCCGCTTCCTGCACGACTTCCCCGACCTCCACGTCGCCGTCCTCTCGGTCGACCCGACGCGGCGGAAGACGGGCGGTGCGCTCCTCGGCGACCGCATCCGGATGAACGCGATTTACGGTGAGTACGCCGACCGCGTCTACATGCGCTCGTTCGCGACCCGGCAGGCGCACCGCGCGACGAGCCAGGCCCTCGAAGAGTCGATCGGCGTGTGCCGGGCGGCGGGCTTCGACCTCATCCTCCTCGAAACGGCCGGCATCGGGCAGAGCGACACGGAGGTGGCCGAGCTCGTCGACGTCTCGCTCTACGTGATGACGCATGACTTCGGCGCGCCGACGCAGCTCGAAAAGATCGGGATGCTCGACGTGGCCGACTTCGTCGCGCTCAACAAGTTCGAGCGGCGCGGGTCCGAAGACGCCCTCCGCGACATCAAAAAGCAGGTCCAGCGCAACCGCGCCGCCTTCGACCGCGGCCCCGAGTCGATGCCGGTCTACCCGACGATGGCCTCGCACTTCAACGACCCCGGCGTCTCGCGCCTCTACCTCGCCCTCCTCGACCGGCTCAACCGGAAGCACGAGTTCGGCCGCGAGAGCCGGATCTACGACGCCGCCACCCTCCCCGCCGTCGACCCGAACGAGCAGGCCATCATCCCGCCGAAGCGGCAGCGCTACCTCGCCGAGATCACCGACGCGTGCCGCGACTACCGCAGCTACGCCGAGGCCCAGGTCGCCCTCGCCCGGAAGTGGGGGCAGGCAGCGGGTGCGAAGGCGCAGGTCGCCGACTGGCAGCCCGAGGACCGCGAGGCGCTCGAATCCCGCCTCGGCGAGATGGCCGATTACTGGTGGGAGAAGCTCGACGGCCGCAGCCGCAGCATCCTCCGCAACTGGGACGATCTCGCCGCGCAGTACCGGCAGGACGAACTCGTCTACACCGTGCGCGGGCGCGAAATCCGCCAGCCGCTGACGCACGAGACGCTGAGCGGAACGAAGGTGCCGCGCGTCGCGCTCCCGCGCACCGAGGACCCCGGCGAGCGGCTCCGCTTCGCGCTCCTCGAAAACATCCCCGGCTACTTCCCCTTCACCGCCGGCGTCTTCCCGCTCAAGCGCACCGGCGAGGACCCGACGCGGATGTTCGCCGGCGAGGGCACGCCGGAGCGGACGAACCGCCGGTTCCACCTCGTCAGCCTCGGCCTCCCGGCCAAGCGGCTTTCGACGGCCTTCGACAGCGTCACGCTCTACGGGCGAGACCCCGACGAGCGGCCTGACATCTACGGCAAGGTCGGGAATGCGGGCGTAAGCATTTGCACGCTCGACGACATGAAGAAGCTCTACTCCGGCTTCGACCTCTGCGACCCGAAGACGAGCGTCTCGATGACGATCAACGGCCCCGCGCCGACGATCCTCGCCCTGTTCATGAACACGGCCGTCGATCAGCAAGTGGAGAAGCACCTGCGTGAAGAGGGCCGGTGGGACAAGGCCGACAAGGTCCTCGCGAAGAAGCTCGGCAAGAAACGGCCGGTCTACACGCCGTACGAGAGCGCTGGCTTGCCCGAGGGCCACGACGGCAGCGGGCTCGGCCTCCTCGGCTGCACGGGGCAGGACCTCGTCGACTGGGGCGTGCTCGATCAGTCGACGTACGACGAGATCCGTGCGCGCGCTCTCGCGACCGTACGTGGGACCGTGCAGGCCGACATCCTCAAAGAGGACCAGGCGCAGAACACCTGCATCTTCTCGACCGAATTCTCGCTCCGCTGCATGGGCGACGTGCAGCAGTACTTCATCGACCACGACGTCCGCAACTACTACTCCGTCTCGATCTCCGGCTACCACATCGCCGAGGCCGGGGCGAACCCGATCACCCAACTCGCGCTCACGCTCTCGAATGGGTTCACGTATGTCGAGTACTACCTCAGCCGGGGGATGGACATCGACAAGTTCGCCCCGAACCTCTCGTTCTTCTTCTCGAACGGGATGGACGCCGAGTACAGCGTGCTCGGCCGTGTGGCGCGGCGGATCTGGAGCGTGGCGATGCGCGACCGCTACGGCGCGAGCGAGCGGGCGCAGAAGCTGAAGTACCACATCCAGACTTCCGGCCGCAGCCTCCATGCCCAGGAGATCGCCTTCAACGACATCCGCACGACGTTGCAGGCGCTGATGGCGATCTACGACAACTGCAACAGCCTTCACACGAACGCCTACGACGAGGCCATCACGACGCCGACCGAGGAGAGCGTCCGCCGCGCGATGGCGATCCAACTCATCATCAACCGTGAACTCGGCCTCGCCAAGAACGAGAACCCGATCCAGGGCGCCTACATCATCGACGAGCTGACCGACCTCGTCGAGGCCGCTGTCCTCGCCGAGTTCGAGCGGATCAACGACCGCGGCGGCGTGCTCGGCGCGATGGAGACGATGTACCAGCGCGGCAAAATCCAGGGCGAGTCGCTGTACTACGAGCACAAGAAGCACTCCGGGGACCTCCCGATCGTCGGGGTCAACACGTTCACTTCGGGCGATGGCGCGATGGTAGAGCCGCAGACCGTCCCACTCATGCGCTCGACGGACGAGGAGAAGCAACGGCAGATCGCCAACCTCCGCGCGTTCCAGTCCCGCAACGCCGACCGCTCGGGCGAAGCCCTTGACCGGCTCCAGACCGTCGCCCGCGAGGGCGGCAACGTCTTCGCCGAGTTGATGGGCACGGCGCAGGTCTGCTCGCTCGGACAAGTCACGACGGCGCTCTTCGAGGTCGGCGGGCAGTACCGGCGCAACATGTAAGAGCGGCTCCAGCCGAACGAAAGAGTGCCCCGCCTCAGGTCCGAGGCGGGGCACTCTGCATGCGCCGGTTGGTCTGGTGAGGCGATGCCTCGCGTTAATCGATGCCCAACGGGAGAGCCTCGAACGAAGCTTGCATTTCCGCTGTCGACGAGTAGGTCGAGTCTGAAGTCGGACGGCCGACTACGGCCGAGATGGTACCGACGAGGCGCTCGTTGCTGGCCTCGGTGATGGTGATGGTGCCGCTCCGAGCGTAGAGGTCGCCTTCCGGGCGTTGATATTCCACGTACACCTCGGCCTCGCGGTCAATGGTAATGGTCCCCGTGCGAAGTGCCTCAGGGACGCTAATCGCTAGGTACTCGTCACCCAGGTCGCTGCTATCGTCGAAAGGGATGGTAAAGTCATAGGCAGCGATTAAGAGGTCAAAGCCCTCTCCTCCGTCATAGAAGGCTGCGCCGCCGTCGATGGAGGTGTTGACGTCGCCGGTGATGGTGACGGTGCCGTTGCCGAGCGTGGTGCCTGGCCCGTCTCCGTCGTCGGTGGACTCTGTCGTATCGCAGGCGGCGAGGGACAGAACGAGGCAGAGCCCGAGACCGAATCGTCCGAGTAGGTTCTGGTAAGACATAGAAGGGCAGAGCGTAGGTGAGTGAAAGCGAACGAGAGAATATATCGGCGGCGGCTTGTTGGGTTGATGAGCGAGGGTGGAGGTGGTTGGAGAGGGCCGCCGAGGGCCGCCGAGGGCCGCCGAGGGCGGCAACGTCTTGCGGACTGATGGGGACGGCGCGGGTGTGCTCGCCCGACCAGATCACGACGGCGCTCTTCGAGGCCGGCGGTCGGGGCCGGCGCACCATGTGAGGCGTTTGAAGCCGTATCGCTTCGGCGACGCGGTGAGACACGTCGGATTTCGGCAGGATTAGGGGACGCGGCTGAAAAGGCAGCGTAACAATGCGCCGGAAGCGCGCGGGAAGCAGCGCCGCCGCACGCAGTTTGTATCGGCGTCCTGTCGGACCTGTGATCTGCCACCTCCCACCGCCATCCCCCTATGAATCCTCCCCGTCGAAAATCCTCCGCATACATCGAAGCGATCGTCCGTGAGGCCGTCGCCCGCGTGCTCCGATCCGTACGTCGCCCGCTCCGCGAGGCGGGGTACGAAGGGCCGCGTTCGACGCTCGTCCTCTCGGACATTCAGCACGACTTCCTCGCCGGTTACCTCTACGGGGCGCTCCAACGCCTGCTCGAACTCGGCGAACTGAACGAGGAAGAGGACATCGGCAAAGCGACGCACCGGCTTTACTGCGGTCTGTTTGGCTTTGAGGACAACGAGTACGGCCCGTGGCATGCGTGGGTCGTGCGCGAGGGGCTGCACCACCTCCAGCGCCCACACGTCTTCCTCGGCTATTGCACCGGCCGCAACGACGTCCTCGCCCAACTCCGCTTCGGCGGCACGTACAACGCCCTCGCCGACGCGCTCCGCCACCTCAGCACGGACGGCACCGAGCCACTCTTCGGCGTCGGCTGAGTGGATCACGGCGGCCGGTCGGGGCGTAGCGCCTGCTCGCTCTCTCGCCGCCCGCCGTGACCCTTCCGCCCGACTCCGTCCTGCTCGACACGGCCTGGCCCGACGCGGCCGGCACGGCGACGGGACCGCTGCTCTTCACCGACCCCGAGCGGGTCCTGACGGCGCACACGCTCAGCGAGGTGCCTCCGCTCCTCGCCGAGTTGGACCGAGCAACGGCGGCTGGCGAATGGGTTGCGGGATACCTCGCGTACGAAGCCGGATACGCCTTCGAGCGGGTCGCCGAAATCGCCTCGCAGCCCGGCCCGCTCGCGTGGTTCGGCGTGTACCGTGCGCCGCAACGGCTGGCCACGGCCGAAGTGGAAAGATTGCTCGATGGCGCGGGCACGTACAGCCTCACTGAGCCGCAGTTCGCGCTCGACCGGGCGGCGTACCGGGACCGCATCGCTCGCATCAAAGCGCACATCCGCGCAGGCGACGTCTACCAGATCAACTTCACCGCGCCGTTCCGCTTCGGGTTCGAGGGCGACCCGGTCGGGCTCTATCGCACGCTCCGGCAGCGGCAGCGCGTTGGGTACGGAGCGCTCGTTCGCACAGAGGAGACGTGGGTGCTCTCGCGTTCGCCGGAGCTGTTCTTCAGCCGAAACGGGCTCGACATCGCCGCCCGGCCGATGAAGGGGACAGCGCGGCGCGGCGCGACGGGCGAGGAGGACGCGGCGCAGGCGCGGTGGCTGACGGACGATGCGAAGAACCGTGCCGAGAACCTGATGATCGTCGACCTCCTGCGCAACGACCTCTCCGTCGTTGCGGAGCCGGGGTCGGTGCGGGTGCCGGCGCTCTTCACCGCCGAGCGCTACGACACGCTCTGGCAAATGACCTCGACCGTCGAGGCGCGGCTGCGGCCGGGCGTCGGATTGGCCGAGATCGTCCGGGCGCTGTTCCCGTGTGGCTCGGTCACGGGCGCGCCGAAGATCCGCGCGATGCAGCTCATCGACGAGCTAGAGGGCGAGCTGCGGGGCGTGTACTGCGGCGCCGTCGGGTTCGCAGGGCCGAACAGCCGGGCCGTGTTCAACGTGCCGATCCGCACCGTCGTCCTGCGCGATGGCGAGGGGCGGATGGGGAGCGGCAGCGGTGTCGTGTGGGACTCCGACGCCGACGCGGAGTACGACGAGTGCGTGCTGAAAGCGCGGTTTCTCACAGCCCCGCCCCTCCCGGACTTCGCCCTGCTCGAAACGATGCGGTGGGACGGCGGCTGCGCCCTCCTCGATCGCCACCTCGACCGGCTGCGCCGCAGCGCGGCCTACTTCGGATTCCCCTTCGATGAGTCGCTGATCCGCGAGAGACTGACGGCTGACACCGCCGATCTCCGCCCCGACATCGCGTACCGGCTGCGGCTCACGTTTGACCAAAGCGGCCGTGTGAATATCGAAGCTGCGCACCTCGCCGCGGCCCCGCTCCCACTCCGCAATGCCGTCGTCTTCGCCGAGTCCGTCGACGCCGCCGACCCGTTCCTCCGCCACAAGACGACGCACCGGCCGCTCTATGACCGTGCCTTCGCGTGGGCGCAGGAACGAGGCTTCGACGAAGCGCTCCTGCTGAACGAATGCGGCGAGGTCACCGAGGGCACGCGGACGAACGTGTTCGTCCGGCGCGGCGGCCGGCTGCTCACGCCCCCGCTCGCGTCCGGCGGGCTCGACGGCGTCTTCCGGGCGCACGTGCTGGCGACGCGGCCCGGTGCCACCGAGCATAAGCTCCACGCGGCGGACCTCTTCGATGCCGATGCCGTTTACCTCTGCAACGCGCTGCGTGGCTGGCACGAGGTGACCGTCGCGGCGGTGCCCGAGCCGTGACCGTGTCCCTCCTTCCCCAACTCCCCTCTCCGATATGGCAGGCATCCTCGACATGCTCGGCCCCGCGCTCAGCGGCGGCACCCTCCAGAACCTCAGCCGCACCGTCGGCACCGACGAGCAGACGACGCAGCGCGCGATGATGGCGGCGCTCCCGCTCATCCTCGGCGCGATGAACCGGAACACGAACGACCCGAGCGGCGCGCAGTCCCTCGCCACGGCGCTCGAAAAGGACCACGACGGGAGCCTGCTCGACAACCTCGGTGGGTTCATCGGCAACCTCACCGGGGCGGGATCGGCGGCCTCCGCGGCCGGGGTTAGCCCTCGCGCTGCGGACGGGACCGGGATCCTCGGCCACATCTTCGGGAAGCAACTGCCGCAGGTGCAGCAGGGCGTCGGGAAAGCGACGGGGCTCGACAGCGGGCAGGTCACGCGGATGCTCATCACGCTTGCCCCCCTCGTGATGGCGTACCTCGGCCGGCAGAAGCGCCAGCAAAATCTCGACGCCGGCGGCCTCTCCGACCTCATCGGCCGCGAGGCCTCGCGCTCGCGCGAAGCCGCACCGAACGATCTGCTCGGCACGATCGGCAACTTCCTCGATCGCGACGGCGACGGGAACCCGCTCGACGACGTGGCCGGGATGCTCGGCGGATTTCTGGGCAAACGGTAATAGAGCATAGCCCTAGATTCAGGGGCGGGACGTCGCCGGCGTCCCGCCCCTCGTCTTTTCACCTCGCCCCCTCTCCGATGCGCATCGATCTCAGCCGGTACCTCGTCTCCCCCGGTCAGCCTCCCCGCCTCGCCGAGCGCGACCCGGCCGACACGCAGGGACTCGTGGAAGACCGCGATGAGGACCGGGTCGACGAGCAGGTGGAGGACAACCTCGACCGGCTGGACGACCTGCAGGAACGGCTCTACGCCGAGCGCAAGCAGTCGCTCCTCGTCATTCTGCAGGCGATGGACGGCGCGGGCAAAGACTCCACCATCGAGCACGTCCTCGGGGGCCTCAACCCGCAGGGCGTCCGCGTCTGGAACTTCGGCAAGCCGACGGAGAAAGAGCTCGCGCACGACTTCCTGTGGCGCATCCACAGACGAACGCCCGGTGCCGGATACATCGGCGTGTTCAACCGCTCGCACTACGAAGACGTGCTGATCGTCCGCGTCCACGGCTGGGCCGCGCCGGACGTGATCGAGCGCCGCTACGAGCACATCAACCACTTCGAGTCGCTCCTCGCCGACGGGGGCACGCGGGTCCTAAAGCTGATGATCAACGTCTCGAAGGACTACCAGCTCGAACGAATGCGGCGGCGGCTGGAGAAGCCGGACAAGCACTGGAAGTTCAACCCCGCCGACCTCAAGGAGCGTGCGCGCTGGGACGAGTACATGGACGCCTTCGAGATCGCCCTCACCCGGTGTTCGACGGAAACCGCGCCGTGGTACGTCATTCCCGGCGAAGAACGGTGGTTCCGGGACCTCGTCGTCAGCCAGCTCCTGCTAGAGACGTTGGAAGCGATGGACCCGCAGTATCCAGAGCCGACGTTCGACCCCGCCGAGTACCCGCCGGACTCCATCGAGTGATCCCGTCGGGTGGCGGTTTCGGCGGGGAAGGGAAGCCCTACCCGTCGGCGGGGAGGAGCCGGATGCTCGGCTCCGGGGTCAGCGCTGGATCGACACGGTACGGCTCGATGGGATCGGTAAGGCGGCGGGTCCGCGACGTGCTCTCGTACGGGTTGCGGTGGCGGATCCAGATCGGGCTCCAGCCGGGAGCACTACTGCTCGCCGCCCACGCGGCCGTCGACCGCGCGCTCGGGAAGAGGAGCGAGGGGCCCCATGCGAGCGCCGTCGGGTGTCCGCCGTCGGGCCGGAGGGTGGGCGCGAAGCGCTGCCGTCCGGTCTTTGTGGTGTCGCGCGTGAAGAGTGGATAGTAGCGTGTGGCACGTTGCACGTTTTGCCAGCGCCACGCTGCTCCCACCGGCCCGTACTCCTGCTCCAACGCTGACAGGGCACGGCGGAACGATGCCTTCAGCGCCGCGATGACGGGGGGGACGGGCACGAAGCCGGTCGAGTCCGGCGGGGGAGGTGGAGCGGTGACCACGGCGAGGTCGGGCAGTGCTCCGGTGGTCTCGCGGTAGTCCTCCATCCAGGTCTCGAAGATGGAGGCGGCAATCGAGGCGGGCTCGTAGCGGAACTCCCACCCGCGGAGGTAAGCCGAGGCATCGCGAATGTCGTCATCGACGGTACCTGGCTCGCCGAGGACGGCGATGATAGCCGGGGCGAGCTCGGCCGCCCACGTGCTGTAAGCGTCCGTCAACAGCGTTGTGGGGTCGAGGGCCACACTGTCGGCGCTCAGCAGCGTGAGCCGTTCGGCGACGTATTCCGCCCACGGATGGTTGCCTGCAAAAACGCCGCCCGGCAGGGTGCGGGTGACGGCCGGACTGCCGAGCACGCGCCCCTCGCCGCCTTCGACGACGAGTCCTGCTCCGGGAAACAGGCCAAACGTGGGTAACTCCCCACGGAGGAGCGCTCGCCACGCACTCAGGTCGGTGCCCGAGTTGAACCCGCCCCACCGGAGCCGCCATGAGGCGGGCTGCGCAGGTGCACGTAGCGTGTCGACGGCGCGGCCCGTCGTGTCGCGCACGATCGTGGGGGGTGGCGGGGCGACGGGCAGGGCATTGGGGTCGTGGAGGAGCAACGTGCTCCCGTCGCGGTAAATCGTCACGAGCGACTCGCTCCCGCTGCGGGTGGTGACGCGTGCGTACGACGGATCGGGCGCGAGAGAATCGGCCACGGGAGCGAGGGTGGTTGTACCGTTTAGGAAAATGCTCCACGCGGTGTCGCCGTCGTAGCCGGAGGGCACCATGAGCGTGCCGGGGATCGAGGCTACGAGCGTACTCCGGCCTCCCTGCCGGAGCACGACCTCTTGGAACAGAGGGAGCGCGGAGCTCCCGTAGACCTGCCGCTGCACGAGCGAGGTCCCGGCGTCGTCGTGCACGGTGAACGCGAGCGCGTGCTCGAGCCCGCCGAGGTAGAGCGTGCTGCGGAAGACGGAGTCGGCCACGACGAACCGGCGCAGCGGTGGGCTCGCGCGGTATGCAGCCGGCGCGGTCGAGTCGGGGAGGGCGGAGGCGGGGATGGCGAGGTAGGCCACGAGCCGCTCGATGGCGAGCGCGTCCCACGGCTGCCACGGCTCGGCCCGCACGTCGAAGAGCACGAACTCGTCGCCCTCATTGAGCCGGGCGCGGGTGAAGGCGCGGTTGACGCCGCGGGCGTAGGCTTCGAGCACGGCGCGGTCGTCGTCGGGGAGCGCGTCGTAGGTCTGGCGGGCGAAGGCGCCGAAGCCGAGCGCGAGGGCGTGGCGGTCGAGCGTGAGCGCGGTCGAGTCCTGGAACCATGTGCTGAGCGAGCCGGTCGCGGCCTGCCGCCAGAGTACCATCGGCCACGCGCTCTGCAACGCATGGGCGTACCCGAGCCCGGCGTAGAGGTCGGCCTCGCTTTGGGCCTCGATAATCGGGATGTCGGACTCGGTGTAGGCGATCGTCACCGGCGCGGTGAGGCCGGGCACGCGGGCCTCGCCGCTGAATCCGGGGCCGGTCCCGTAGGCGAGGTACCACAGGAGCACACCGAGCCCGAGCGCGGCGAGCAGGAGGACGAGCAGGACCGTAAAGATGCGAGCCACGGAGGGGTGGGGAGTTGGGGGACCGGAGAGGAGTCGGGAAAGGTACGGCAGGCGCCGCTCGGCGCGGCCTCGCCACGATCCGCGTTACGCGCTCGCCGTGGCAGCGGAGCGCGCCGCCAGCCACACGGCGAAGCCGTCAATCGACTTCACGTTGAGGCACTGCGCGGGCGTCAGCCACCCTTTCCGCGCGACGGCCACGCCCCACTGCACATCTTTCAGCCCATCGACGGCGTGGGCGTCGGGGTTGATCGCGATCATCACGCCCTGCGCCGTGGCCTCGCGGACGTAGCGCCAGTCGATGTCGAGGCGGTACGGGTTCGCGTTGACTTCGATGGCGACGCCGTGTGCGGCGCAGGCGGCGATGACCCGGCTGTGGTCCACCGGATAGCCCTCGCGCGAGAGGAGGAGGCGGCCGGTGAGGTGGCCGAGGATCGAGACGTGCGGGTGCTCGGCGGCCCTCGTCAGCCGCTCTGTCGCTTCGTCCTCCGTCATGTTGAAGTGCGAGTGGATGCTGGCGACGACGAAGTCGAGCTCGGCGAGCACGTCGTCGGGGTAGTCGAGCGAGCCGTCGCGGAGGATGTCGCACTCGGAGCCGTGGAAGATGCGGAACGGCGGGCCAGCGTCGGCGGCGAAGGCAGCGTTGAGTTGGCGGACTTCGTCGGCCTGCTCGCGCAGCCGCTCGACCGAGAGGCCGTTGGCAATCTGGAGCGACCGGCTGTGGTCGCAGACGCCAAAGTATTCGAGCCCCATCGCGCGGGCGGCCTCGGCCATTTGCTTCAGCGTGTGCGCGCCGTCGCTGTACGTCGAGTGGTTGTGGAGCGTCCCGCGCAGGTCGCCGACGGTGATGAGGTGGGGCAGCGCATCGTCCGCCGCCGCGTCGAGTTCGCCGTCCCCTTCGCGTAGCTCGGGCTCGACGAACGCGAGGCCGTGCCGCTCGTAGATCGCGGCCTCGTCCGCCGCCGCTTCGGGCTCGCCGAACCGCTCGGTGAATGCGGCGACGTGCTTGGCCGAGCCGGTGCGCTGCCACCACGCGCGGGCGAAGTCGTCGGCCTCGGCGTGGAAGACCCGGATGCTGAGTCCGTCAGGGAGCGTGCCGGCGAAGAACGCGCCGTCGGTCGGATCGGTGGCGGCGGCGTGATGCGCGAGGACGACGCGGAGCGCGTCGGCGTCGCCCACCACGACGAGATCCGCCGTGGCGACGGTTTCGAGCCGGCGCCGGATGTCGCCCGCTAGCTCGGCGCGCTCGACGGCGGGGTTCGTGCGGAGCGCTTGCATGAGCGGAGCGACGGCGCCGAGCGCGTCGAAATAGCGGCGACGCGCGCGGTAGCGCTTGAGCTGATGGACGTTGTCGAGGATCGTGTCCTGCGACTTCTTCCCGAACCCGTCGAGCTCGGCGATGCGGCCCGTCGTCGCCATCTCTTCGAGGTCGTCGAGCGTGGTCACGCCGAGGCCGGTCCAGAGCGCGCGGGCCTTTTTCGGGCCGAGCCCCTTGACGCGGAGCACGTCGAGCAGGCCCGGCGGGAGGGTCTCGACGAGTTCGTCGAGCGTCTCGAACGAGCCCGTCGTCACGAGCGCGGTGATGTCGGCGGCGATGCCTTTGCCGATGCCCTGCACGTCCGTCATCTCGTCGCGCTCGACGAGTTGGAGGACGGCCTCGTCCATCCGGTCCACGGTGCGGGCCGCGCTGCCGTAGGCGCGGGCGCGGAAGGCGTTCCCCCCGGTCAGTTCGATGAGGTCGGCGGTCAGTTTGAGGCGGCGGGCGATGCCTTTGTTGGTCATGGAGACGGGAGAAAGCGAAAGGGGAGGGGGAAGCAGTTGCACCGACGCATCGGCGGTGCCGACCTTCGGGGCATGAGGCCTACAGAAACCCACCCCGCTACGGCCGAGGTTCCGCCCGACGCGCCGCGAAGCGTACCCGCGACGGCGCGCGTGAGCGTCATCATCCCGACGCTCAACGAGGTGAAGCGGCTCGGGTCCCTGTTGGAGACGTTCACGCCCGAGCGCCGCCGCCGCTTCGGCCTTGACCTCGTCGTGACCGACGGCGGCTCGACCGACGGCACGCTCGCCGTCGCCGAGCGCCTCGCCGACCGCGTCGTCGTGCACGCCGGGCCGGAGCGGCAGACGATCTCGGCCGGGCGCAACGCCGGAGCCGCCGCCGCCACGGGCGACGTGCTCCTCTTCTTCAACGCCGACGTCCGCTTCCCCGACGACGCCGACGCCTTCCTCGCCGACCTCATCGCCGCGGCCGAGTCCGGGGCCGCGACGTGCCGCGTCGGCGTCCACCCGACGGAGGCGACGTGGGCGGACCGCGTCGTGCTCGGGACGTGCAACGTGCTGTTTTACGGGCTGAACCTCGTCGGCGGCGGGATGGGGCGCGGCGAGTGCCACGCCGTCCGCCGCGACGTGTTCGAGGCCGTCGGCGGCTACAACGAGGCGTACGCGGCGGGCGAGGACTTCGACCTCTTCAACCGGATCGCGCAGCGGGCGAAGCGGCGCGGCGAGGATCGCATCCGGTTCTTGTGGCGGTGGGTGCTCTACGAGGATCCCCGGCGCTACCGGCAGGCGGGGTACGTGCGGACGATGTGGGAGTGGTTGCGGAACTCGGCAAGCATCACGTTCTTCGGCCGCGCCTACTCCGAATCGTGGGAGCCGGTGCGATGATGCCGAATTCGGTAGCATGACGGCAGAATGAGCGCCCCGTCCGGTGGACACCGTGTCCACCGAAGTCCGTCGCCGGATGCTTCATCGAGGCCGGTAACCGTCCGCGCCCTGCGCACGGAGATGCCTCGGCGGGCCGCGAACACAATTCCGGGTTGGCTCTCCCGTTCTACCCCCGTGTGCCCCCGCCCGGCGTCATATTTGCAGTGATCTGCATCGTGTGCCGTCGCACACAGAACCCCCGCGCGTTCCATGTCTTAAATGGGAACGCCGCGCCCTTCTCTGGCGCCCTCACCCTCAATCTGACCGACTCGATGAAGCTCAGAACTCCCCTCCTTATCGTATTTGTCGGCGTGCTCGGCCTCGTGATCGGCATGCAGACGCAGGACGCGGCCTCTAGCGACCCCGGCACCGACAACCTCCGGAAGATCGAGGAGGCGTTCAGCTTCATCAACCGGAACTACGTCGAGCGCGTGGACTCCGCGAAGCTCTCCGCCGACGCTATCGAAGGCATGCTCAAAGGGCTCGACCCGCACTCGATCTACATCGACGCCGAGAGCATGCGGCGCGTCCGGGAGAACTTCGAGGCCTCGTTCGAGGGCATCGGGATCTACTACGAATTCCTCGAAGGCCCCGACGAGCGCGACACGCTCGCCGTGCTGATGCCGATCGCGGGCGGCCCGAGCGAAGAGGCCGGGCTCCTCGCCGGCGACCGCATCATCAACGTGAGTGACACGACGGCGATCGGGTGGGAGACGGCCGACGTCGAGAAGTATCTCAAGGGCCCGAAGGGGACGAAGGTGGACGTGACGGTGAAGCGGCAAGGCTTCGAGCGCCCGCTGACGTTCACGATTACCCGCGACGAGATCCCGCTCAACACCGTCATCGCCTCCCACATGATCGACGAGACGACGGGCTACATCAAGCTCCAGCGCTTCGCGCGGACGAGCTACGACGAGTTCATGACGGCGCTCCGCAGCCTCGAAGCGCAGGGCATGGAACGCCTCGTCTTCGACCTCCGCGACAACGCCGGCGGGCTCATGGAGATGGCGATCCGTATCTCCGACGAGTTCCTCCCGGCCGACGACATGATCGTCTACACCCGCAGCCGCCGCGGCGACTTCAACCGCGAGTACCGCGCCCGCGCGGGCGGCTCGTTCGAGGACAAGCCGGTGATCGTGCTCGTCAACGAGAACTCCGCGAGCGCGAGCGAGATCGTCGCCGGCGCGCTCCAGGACCACGACCGCGCGCTCGTCGTCGGCCGTCGGACGTTCGGCAAGGGCCTCGTCCAGCAGCAGTTCCAACTCGACGACGGCAGCGTGCTACAGATGACGATCTCGCGGTACTACACCCCCGCCGGCCGCCTCATCCAGACGCCGTATGCGAAGGGCGAGGATGAGGACGAGTACTACGCCTCGAAGGTCGAGCTAGCGAAAGCGGACCGCGACCACCTCCGCGAGCTTATCGAGCAGCCGGGCGGGCTCAGCGGCGCCATCGACGCGACGGCCCTCGCCGAAGAGGTGCCGGACTCGCTCCGCTTCCAGACCGACGGCGGGCGCACCGTCTACGGCGGCGGCGGCATCCTCCCCGACTACCTCGTGCCCGCCGACACGATCTCGGCCGCGCTCCGAACGGTGATCGCCCGCAGCCTCGACAGCGAGTTCTCTCGTGCCTACCTCGACGGCGAGGGGAGCGCCCTGCGTGACGAGTGGCGCAGCCGGGAGAACGAGTTCGTCCGCACCTTCGAGCCCGACGACGCCCTCTTCCAGTCCTTCATCGCGTACGCGGAGGACCACGGTGTCGAGATCGTCGAGCGCGCCCCGGCCGACGACGACGAGGCGCGTGACAGCGTGATCGCGCGCTCCGAGCTCCGCGAGGCCCGTCCGCTGATCGAGGCACGGGTCAAGGCCTACCTCGCCCGCCGCCTCTTCGGCATCGAGTCGTTCTATCCCGTGGTGCAGACGATCGACCCCATCTTTATGGAAGCGATGGAGCTGTGGCCGCAGGCGTCGGACCTCGCGGTCGTGACCGAGCGCCGTCGGTAGCGGCAGGCGAAGAGCTTTTTTTGCAGCGGGCGCGGCGGGGAGCAACTCCGCCGCGCCCGCTGTGTCTGAGGGGGGACGCACCGTCACGCTCGGAAGATTTCGCGGCCCGATGTGGGCCCATGCCCGTCAAGTTGCGTTGACAATCCCGAAGAGATTGGGGATATTGAGGGCCGCTCTGTGCCGCCCCACCCTCATCTGCCGGGCGTACCTGCCCAAGCGCGGCTCGGTTCTATCCTATCGTTGCTCACCCGCATTGCCCCCGGAGGTAATCTATGAAGCTCTACTCGCTGGTCCTGTTGCTCCAAGACGTAGCGACGGAGACCTCGTTCACGAACGAGCTCGTCCGACGCTTTAACGAAGGCGGCGGGTTCATGTGGCCCGTGCTGATCTGCCTCGTCATTGGCCTGGCCATCGGCATCGAGCGCATCATCACGCTCAACATGGCCGACACGAACACGCGCAAGTTCCTCGCCCGCGTCAAGACGGCGCTCGACGAGGGGGGCATCAGCCGCGCCCTCGAAGTCTGCGAGAACACCCGCGGTCCCGTCGCCAGCGTGTTCCACGCCGGCCTCCTCCGCGCCGACGAGGGCATCAACGCCGTCGAGAAAGCGGTGGTCTCGTATGGCTCGATCGAGATGAGCTTCCTCGAGCGCGGCCTCGTATGGTTGAGCCTCTTCATCGCGGCGGCCCCGATGCTCGGCTTCCTCGGAACGGTCGTCGGCATGGTCGAGGCGTTCGACGCCATCGAGTCGGCCGGGGACATCTCGCCGAGCCTCGTGGCCGGGGGTATCAAAGTGGCCCTCCTCACGACGGTCGGTGGCCTCATCGTCGCGCTCATCCTGCAGTTCTTCTACAACTACGCGATCTCCAAGATCGACCGCATCGTGGTCGAGATGGAAGAGGCCTCGGTGGAGCTCATCGACTCGCTCGTGCTGATGGAGGGGAGCCGCCCGCTCGCCGAGCCCGTCGCGGCCAAGAGCATCCCGCGCAAGGCCCCCGACGCCGGCGACGACCTCACCGGCACGCGCGTCTGAGGCCCTGTCGTCGCGTTGCACGCCGTAGTAGGGGCGACCATCCGGTCGCCCCTACATACACCTTAGACCGGACAAAACACTATGGAAGGGCTCGTTCCTATCGCTATCTGGCTGTCGCTCGCGATGGTCGCCATCGGCCTCCTGGTCATCGTCGTCTTCGGCATCAAGGGGCTGGCTTCCGGCAAGCACCGGATCTGGACCATCGGTGCGATGGTGCTGCCGCTCGTCGTCTTCGGGATCTGCTACGCCATCACGTCGGGCGGCCCGGACCCGGCCATCACGGCGGTCATCCTGACGGCGCTCGTGCTCCTCGTCGCCGGGATTGTCGCCATCCTCGTGACCGGGCTCAAGGGCGTAATCGGCTTCTGAGTCGTGCGCGCCGGGCAGGCCGGGATACGAACCGGCCGCCCGGCGTCGTTCTAACGTCACCACGGGCAGCTTTTTTGACCTATAACCCCACCGCGTCATGGGCTTGCTAAAGCGTCGCACCAGTCGGGAGGCCGAGATTCCGACCTCCTCAATGGCGGACATCGCGTTCCTCCTGCTGATCTTCTTCCTCGTCACGACCACGATCGACGTGGATACGGGGATCTACATGGAATTGCCGCCGCCGCTCGAAGAGGACACGCCGCCGCCGGAGATCCCGGACCGGAACATCCTCACGATCCTCGTGAACTCCCAGGGCGATGTGCTGCTCGAGAAGGAGTTCGTGCAGATCAGCGACATCCGCCCCACCGTCAAGCGCTTCGTCACGAATCGCGGCGCGGATCCGGCGTTCTCGGACAGCCCAGACAAGGCCATCGTCTCGTTCAAGACGGAGCGGCAGTCGAAGTACGAGCAGTACATCACCGTGCTCGACGAGATCAAGATGGGCTTCAATGAGCTCCGCAACGATGAGGCGCGCGCGCGCGGCTTCCGCGACTACGCCGACTACCGGAACCGGCTGCCCGAAGGGGCCGAGGACGAGATCTCGGGCGAGTATCCCTACCGCATCTCGATTGCCGAGCCCGACGCCACGAACCCGTCCTCCGAAGGGACTGGGGCCTGAACGCCCGCACCGCCCTCCACCTGACCGCTAACGACGCCCATGTCGGTTCACTTCCATAAGAAATCCCGCGCCAAGCAGGAGATTCCGACGGCCTCACTGCCGGACATCATCTTCATGCTGCTCATCTTCTTCATGGTTTCGACCGTGCTCCGCGAGGTGGACCTGAAGGTGCGCGTGCAGCTCCCCGACGCCGAGGCCATTCAGAAGATCGAGCAGAAGCGGCTCGTCTCGTACGTCTACATCGGACCCGAGAAGCTGGAAGGCAACCAGATCGGCGACAACCGCGTGCAGATCGACGACGCGCTCGTTCCCGAGATCACCGACATCCGGCAGCTTATGTTCAGGCGGCTGCAGGACGAGCCCCGGACGATCATCTCGCTCCGCGTGGACGAGGAGTCGGAGACGGGCATCCTCTACGACGTGCAGCAAGAGCTTCGCGAGGCCGGGACGCTGCGTATCAATTATTCGACAAAGCGGCTGACGCCCTCGTAAGCCCCCCGCCCCGGTCCTATCTTCTCTCCAGCGAAAGAGCCCTGCCGAGCGTAGGGCTTTTTCGTTTCCCCCGCCCGTCTATCCCCTCCTGTTTCATGGCCTACACCATCACCCTGTTGCCCGGCGACGGCATCGGCCCGGAAGTCACCGACGCTACCCTCCGTGTCCTCGAAGCCACCGGGCTCGAGTTCGATTGGGACGAGCAGACCGCCGGGATGGCGGCGTACGAGACCGGCGGCGACCCGCTCCCCGAGGCCGTCGTCGAGTCGATCCGGCGCAACAAGATCGCGCTTAAGGGACCGCTCACGACGCCCGTCGGCACCGGCTTCCGGAGCGCGAACGTCAAGCTCCGGCAGGTGCTGGACCTCTTTGCGAACGTCCGCCCCTGCGTCTCGCTGCCCAACACGCGGGCGCGCTACGAGAACATCGACCTCATCATCTTCCGCGAGAACACCGAAGGGCTCTACGCGGGGATCGAGTACTTCGACGAGCGGAACCAGATCGCCGACTCGATCGCGCGCGTGACGCGGCGGGGGTCGGAGAAGATCATCCGCTTCGCCTTCGAGCAGGCCAAGAAGATGGACCGCCAGCGGCTCACGCTCGTCCACAAGGCGAACATCCTGAAGATGGCCGGCGGGATGTTCCTCGAGATCGGGCGCGATACGTCGCGCGGCTACCCCGAGATCGAGTTCGACGACCGGATCGTGGACAACATGGCGATGCAACTCGTGGTCTACCCCGAGCGCTACGACTGCATCGTGACGACGAACCTCTTCGGCGACATCCTGAGCGACCTCGCGGCCGGGCTCGTCGGTGGCTTGGGCGTGACGGGCGGGGCGAACATCGGTGAGGAGCATGCCGTCTTCGAAGCTGTCCACGGCTCGGCCCCCGACATCGCGGGGCAGGGCAAGGCGAACCCGACGGCGATGATCCGCTCGGCCGAGATGATGCTGCGCTACCTCGGGGAGAAGGACGCGGCGAACGCCGTCCGCGCCGCGATCTTCGAGGTCTACTCCGAAGGGACGCACCTCACCTCCGACCTCGGCGGCTCGGCCTCGACGAGCGCCTTCGCCGAGCGACTCGCGGAGAGCGTGGCGGCTCACGTCGCTTCCTGAACCGTATCCCGTACCACCGTTCCGTAGGGGTTTGATGCATCAAATCCCTGCCGTATTTCTGGACCGATGATCCAACGTTTGCAGTCCCTGTACCTCCTGTTCGCCGCGGCCTTCCTCGTGCTGTTCCTCGTCTTCGGCGGGGTGTGGCAGGGCGTGGTCGCCGTCGCCTATCCGTGGATCACGCCGGTCGCCTTCGTGCTGGGCGGACTGGCTGCGCTCGTCTCCCTCGTCGCCGTGTTTCTCTACCGGGACCGTGCGAAGCAGCGGAAGGTGGTGCTCGCCGCTCAGTGGCTCGACGTTCTCCTCGTGCTGGTCATCGCTGGCGGGCTCGTCGCGCTCACATTCGGCGATGCGGGGAGCCTCGGCGTCGGGGCTACGTCGTTCTATCTCACACTCCTCCTGCCGATCGTCGCGTACGTCTTCCTCCGGCTCGCGCGGCGCGGCGTCGAGAAGGACATCGCGCTCGTCCGCTCAATGGACCGGCTGCGCTAGCGTCTCCCGCTCCCGCCCGCTATGGCTGCCGTTCCGCCCCCGCTTGAGGAATCGCAGACGCCACGGCGGGCCGCGTTCGCCCTCGTCGCGGGGCTGATCTCGCTCGGGCTGAGCGCGATCCTCATCCGGTACGGGACCTCGGCACCGGGCATCGCCCTCGCCGTCTGGCGCACCGTCTTCGCGACGATCCTGCTGGCCCCGTTCGCCCTCCCGAAAATCGGGCCGGAGGTGCGGCGATTCACGGGCCGCGACTGGCGGCTGATCGGGACGGCGGGCGTCGTCCTCGGCCTCCACTTCATCGTGTGGATCGAGTCGCTCTACCACACGAGCGTGGCGAGCGCGTCGGTCCTCGTGACGACGAGCCCCCTCTTCATCGCCGTCCTCGGGTTCGTTTTCCTGCGCGAGCGGCTGGCGCGGCGGACCGTCATCGCGATCATCGTCGCCGTCGCGGGGGCGGGGCTGATCGGGCTCGGTGACGCCTCGGAAGGGGCGTTCCCGAATGCGGTCTTCGGCAACGGGCTTGCGCTCTCGGCCTCCCTCCTGATGGCGGTGTATCTGCTGATCGGCCGCGCCGTACGGCAGCACACGTCGTTCCTCGCGTACCTCTTCCCGCTCTACGCGACGGCGTCGGTGACGACGCTCGTGGCGGCGCTCGTGCGCGGGACCGACCTGCTCCAGCCGTGGCCGATCCTCGCGCTCTGCCTCGCGATGGCCGTCTTCCCCCAACTCGTCGGGCACGGCTCGTTCAACTACGCGGTGAAGTATTTCCCGGCGGCGCTGCTCGGCCTGCTCTCACTATCGGAGCCGATCGTGTCGTCGGCCCTCGCGCTCGTGCTCTTCAGCGAGGTGCCGGGGCCGCTCGCACTCGTCGGGATGGCCGTCGTGCTGGCCTCGATCGCCGTCGTGTTCGCGCCGCGCCTGCGGAAAGCGAAGAACGCCGCGTAGCCACGCAGGGTCGTCTACGGCAACGAGCGGAAGCGCTCCGTCGGCAGGTCGGCGAACGTCTTGTGCCTACCGATGAAGTAGTCCCGGACGATGCTGGAGTCGTATGGAGGGAGCACAAGCGGTATGTCGTCCGGCGGCGGCGTGTAGTGCTTCCGCAGCGTTCGAAAGTCGAAATGCGCACGGCGAATCGCGTCGACTTCCGCGAGGTTGCCGGCAACAAGGGCGCGCACGGCGGCGAGCGTGTCGAGGGCGTAGCGCCCGGCGACGACGCGGCGGAAGTGGCGGCGCGGGAGGTGCTTCCACAGGAGGAGGAAGCTGTTGCGGAAGTTGTAGTACGTCTTGCGCGGATTCCCCTGCGGCAGCGACCCGCCGCCGATGTGGTAGACCTCGCTCGCGGGCTCGACGCGGACGCGCCACCCCGCCCGCCACAACCGCCAGCATAGGTCGATCTCTTCCATGTGCATCACGAACCGCTCGTCCAACAGCCCGACTTCGTCGAGCGCGGAACGCCGGAGGAGGAGGGCGGCGCCCGTCGCCCAAAACACATCGCGGGCGTTGTCGTACTGCCCGTCGTCGCGCTCGACGGTGTCAAAGATCCGGCCGCGCGTGAACGGGTAGGCGTAGCGGTCGAGGAAGCCGCCGCTCGCCCCGGCGTACTCGAACCGGCCGCGGTCGTCATACTGCAACAGCTTCGGCTGCACGGCGGCTACGTCCGGCTGCGCTTCCATCGCCTCGACGAGCGGCATCAGCCAGCCCGGCGGCACTTCGACGTCGTTGTTGAGCAGGCAGACGTAGGCGCCCGTCGTGTGCGGGATCGCCTCGTTGTTGCCCCGGCAGAACAGCCAGTTTTCCGGATGCCGGACGACGACGACAGACGGGAACGTCGCCTCGACCCACTCGGCCGAGCCGTCGGTCGAGGCGTTGTCCGCGAGGACGATTTCGAGGTCGGGGTAGTCCGTGGCGACGACGGACGGGAGGCACTGCTGCAGGAGCGGCAGCGCGTTCCAGCTCACGATGACGACGGAGACGCGGGGGAGAGGCATGGGGCAGACGCAGCGGGGGCCGGGAATCTACGTGATCCCCGGCCCCCGTGCCTGTTGGTAAAGCGTGCGGCCTACAGGTCGAGGTCGAACGTCGCGCGCTCAATGTCGAGCGTGCCCTGGCAGTCGCCGGGGTTGTCCACGACGACGCCGGCGCTGAAGCCACCGCTGTTGATGGCCGACTCGACCGCGCCGCGGATCTGCGCTTCCGTGAGGCCCTCGCTGACGGGGCACACCTCGGCGTCGATCGCTTCGCAGAGCCGCGCGCGGTCGTAGGCGGGGCTCGCGTAGCCGACGGCGACGGCCGATACCACGTCGTCGACGATCTCGACGGTGCCGGTCACGGCGGGCATATTGTCGATGAGCAGGGTCGCGGAGAGCATGCACGTGCCGGCCGCGCCGTTCGCACCGCGTGCCTCGATGGGCGTGAAGGAGACGTCCTCGCGGTCGATCATGATGTTCTCGACGCCGGGCGAGCCGGGGATGTCCTGGCCGATGTCCACCATGCCTGCTTGATAGACGAGCGCGTTGGGCGCGACGGGGATGTTATCGCCGGCGCTGCCGAGCGGGACGTTGATGTCGTCGAGGCCGGCGACGTTCTCGAGGGCGTCGCAGCCGACGAGGGCGAGGGGGGCGATCAGGAGGGCGAGCGAGAGGACGCGGGTTGCTGGGCGCATAACGTGCTGGGGGAACGTGGGGAATGGGCTAGGGGAGGCGGCGAGCGACGAGTCGGGCCGCGCATGCCCGGAGTATCAGCACGTAGCGCCAAAAATAAAGGCCGGCGCACCTTGAAAGTCCCCCACCAGGAACTCCGGATGCGCCGGCCGCCCCCACCATTATTTCTGGGGGCTCCTATGATTATCCTGCCCCATTAGACACACGTGCGCCCTCGACGTAACCTCAGCGCGATATTTTTCTAGCTCGCTCGCCCTGACTCAACCGATGACACCTGCCGCCTCTCCCGCTTCCCCGACGTCGCCCGGTCCGTCGCGGCGTGATGCGACGGCGGCACTCCGGCGGCACTGGGGGCACGAGGACTTCCGGCCGGGCCAGTGGTCTGCTATCGAAGCCGTCCTCGGCGGGAGCGACGTGCTCGCCGTGCTGCCGACGGGCGGCGGGAAGTCGGTGTGCTACCAGGTACCGGCCGTGTTGCAGGGCGGGCTCGTCGTCGTCGTCTCGCCGCTCGTGGCGCTCATGCGCGATCAGGTGAGCGGGCTCACGGCGCGTGGCGTCCCAGCCACGTTCATCGATAGCTCGCTGCCATATCACGAGTCCGAGCAGCGCTGGACCGACGCCGAGTTCGGCCGCTACCGCCTGCTCTACCTCTCGCCCGAGCGGCTGGAGTCGGAGACGTTCGAGGCCCGCGCCGGCCGCCTCCCGACGACGCTGCTCGCCGTGGACGAGGCGCACTGCATCTCGGAATGGGGCCACGACTTCCGCCCGGCCTACCTCCGCATCGCCGATGGCGCGGCGCTCCTCGGACACCCGCCCGTCATCGCCGTCACGGCGACGGCGACGCCGGACGTCCGCCGCGACATCGTCGAGCGCCTCGGGCTCCGCGAGCCGCGCGTGATCGTCCACGGCTTCGACCGGCCGAACGTCGTCCCGAGCGTCTTCCGCACCGACGACAAGAAAGAGAAGGCGCTGGAGATCCTGCGCAGCGTGCCCGGCAGCGGGATCGTGTACGCCTCAACGCGGCGCGGGACAGAGACGTGGGCCGAGACGCTGCGGCGGGCGGGCTTTGCCGCCGAGGCTTATCACGCCGGGCTCGCGACCGACACCCGCACCGCCGTCCAACAGCGCTGGCAGCGCGGCGAGACGCGCGTGATCGCGGCGACGAGCGCCTTCGGCATGGGCATCGACAAGCCCGACGTGCGCTTCGTGCTCCACGTCGATCTGCCGCGCACGGTGGAGGCCTACTATCAGGAGGCGGGCCGTGCCGGGCGCGACGGCGAGCGGGCGTTCGCCGTGCTGCTCTTCGCCGAGCGCGACGCCGCCGCGGCGCAGTCGTTCACCGAGGAGGGGCATCCCGAGGCGGCGGTCGTGCAGACGGTGTACGAGGCGGCGTGCAGCCTCGCCCAGCTCCCGATCGGCTCGGAGCCGGACGGGCCGATGGCGGTGGACGTGGAGACGATCGCGGCCACGAAGGGGCTCTCGCCGATGGCGGTGCGGTCCGCCGTCGCCGCGCTCGCCCGCGCCGGGGCGTGGGAAGTACGGTCCCCGAGCGCGCACCGCGGGCTCCTCCGCTTCCGACAGCCTGCCGAGACCGTGCGTGCGTATGCCGATGGGCTGGGCAATGCCGCGCTCGCCGGCTTCGTCCGTGAGTTGCTGCGGGGCGTCCACGCCGAAGCGTTCTCCGGCTGGTCGGACCTCGACCTGCGGGCGCTCGAACGCCGCACGAATCTCCCGCGTGCCCGCTTGCTGCGCGGCCTCGACTTCCTCGCTCAGCACGACCTCCTGGTCTACCTCCCACCCGGCGACGACCTCCGCGTCGCGTTCGACGGACCCCGTTCGGATCGTGCTCTGCTCGACGCGAACGCGCTCCGCGCCTCGCGCCGCCGCGCCATCGCCCGGCTCGACGAGATGCTGCGCTACGTCCGCTCGATCACGTGCCGCCGCCACTTTCTGCTGAGCTACTTCGGCGAGGCCAGCCCCGAGCGGTGCGGCACCTGCGATGTCTGTCTCGGCCGTCACCGGCCCGCCGTCGTCACGCCGGAGGACGAGCCTGCGCTCCGCCGGCTCCTCACCCACGCCGCGCGCGGCGACGACCGGGCGGCGTGGCTTGCAGGCGAAGCCCTCCCCGATCACCGCGTCGACGGCCTCGCTGACTGGCTCGTGCACGAAGGCTACCTCCGCGTCGCCGACCCGCTCGCCGGGACGCTCGCGCTCACCCCCAAGGGCGAGCGGTTCGTCGCCTGAGGCTATCGCACGAGCGTGATTGCCCGCGACGTCTCGAACGTCTCGCCCGTGACGCGGACGATGTACGCCCCAGTGGGGAGCCCCGCGCCGTCGAGCGTCAGCGCATGCTCCTCGCCCGCGCCGAGCAGGCCGTCGTGGAGCACGGCTACTTCGCGGCCGAGCACGTCGTAGACCGCCACCCGGAGGTGCTGCACGGCCGCGATGTCGAGCGTCACCGTGGCGTGGGCTGCGAACGGATTGGGGTAGACGGCGAGGGAGACACCCTCGTCCGGCACGGCTTCGGCCTCCGTCGTGGTGCCAAGCCGGGGCTGCAGCACGAAGAGCCCCCGCGCCAGATCGGAGACGACCACGATGCCACTCTCGAAGAACGGATACACGCCCCACGCCCCGCTGAGGATGGCCCCATCTTCCTCGGGGTACGTGTCGAAGAACGCCGCTTCGGTGAGCACGCCGCTGTCGATCTCGGTGAGGTCGAGCATCCGGAAGCCGGCGGTGTAGTTGGCCTGGTAGGCGTAATCCCCTTTGACGAAGAGGTTGTGGTCGGACGCGGCGGTCTCGGCGACGTACTCGAAGGCGAACTCCGGCTCGTCGAGGTCCGAGACGTCGAAGACGACGGTGCGTGTGTTGATCTCCAAGTTCATTTCGTCGAGCTCGTCATCGAGCAGGAAGTAACGACTGTCCTCGGTCAGCCAGCCTTGGTGCGTATAGGCAGCGTTCGGGTACGGCGCTTCGGAGATCAGGACCGGGTTGGACTTGTCCGTCACGTCGACGATGGCGAGCACGCGGTTGAGTCCGGCCGAGCCGAAGCAGAGCTCGCGGCCGGTATAGTCGGCGTCAGGGCCGTCGTACGTGATGCAGTGCGCGTCGTGGAAGTGGTCGAACGTCGGGGAATCGAAGCAGCCGGCGTATCGCGGGCTGCGCAGGTTGCGCAGATCGACGATGTGGAGTTCCCCTGCGCAGAGGTCGCTATCGACGGTGAGGACGGGATAGGCGAAGCCGCTCTCTGGGTCGAGCGAGAGGTTGTGCGCGCCCTGGATGCCGGTGTAAGTGGTGTTGGCGCTGAGGGTGACGGGCGGGTTCTCGACATCCCGGAGGCGTTTAAGGTCGAAGACCACCATGCCCTGGCCTCCATCACCCACGAAGAACAGGTGGTCAGCGTAGACCCGGGCGTCCTGTCCGCCTCCCTCCAAGCGCGCTACTTCGAACGGCGCCGCCGGGTCGCTAAGGTCGAAGATGTGGGGCCCCAGACCGTAGAAAACGATGGCGTACTCCACGCCCGTCACGGGATCGGTCCAGCCCCAGATGTCCGTGGCGCCCTCGTCGGACGGCTGCGAGAGGAGGTCGACGTTCGAGCAGGCGTAGGGACCTGCGAAGCCATCCACGCACGGCACCGGCTGCGCAGCGGCGGCGAGCGGGAGGAGCAGGACGATGAGGGGGAGCAGCAGGACCAGGATGGTGTAGCGAGGATTCATGGGCTAACCAGTCGAAGAGGCAAGAAAGACTAGCTGCATGAAACGAAGGCAGAGGGGCAAATACAAGTCCACGCCGCCGTGCCCTTTCGGAGTGCCATGCTAGCGCACGAGCGAGGCCGAGCGAGAGACCTCGAACGTCTCTCCGACGGCACGGACGACGTACGACCCGGCAGGGAGCCCCGCGCCATTGAGCGTGAGTGTGCGCTCCTCGCCTGCGCCGAGCAAGTCGTCGTGGAGCAGAGCCACCTCGCGGCCGAGCACGTCGTAGACGGCGACGTGGACCCGTTGCGTCGTCTCCACCGAGAGCGCAACCGTAGCGTGACCGGCGAAGGGGTTGGGATACGCCGTCAGCGCTAGGTGCTCGCTGGGCTCCGCAACCGGTTCGGCGTCGGTCGTGGGATCGAGCCGGGGCTGAAGAACGAAGAGGCCTCGCGCCATATCCGATACGATGACGATCCCGCTCTCGAAGAACGGGTACACGCCCCACGCGCCGCTGAACCCGTCCACGTCGGGCCTCGTGTCGAAGAAAGCGGCTTCCGTGAGCACGCCGCCGTCGATCCCGTTGAGGTCGAGGATGCGGAGGCCGGCCCCGTAGTTGGCCTGGTAGACGTAGTCGCCGCGGACGAAGAGGTTGTGGTCCGTCGCCATCGTCTCGGCGAAGTGCTCGAAGACGAACTCTGGCTCGTCGAGGTCCGAGACGTCGAAGACGACGGTGCGAGTGTTGATCCCGAAGCTGCCCTCGTCGAACTCGTCGTTGAGGAGGAAGTAGCGGCCGTCCTCCGTGAGCCAGCCCTGGTGCGCAAAGGCGGCATTCGGATACGGCGCTTCGGAGATCAGGGCAGGCCGGGACTTGTTCGTCACGTCCACCACCGCGAGTACGCCATCGCTCCCGGCGGAGCCGAAACAAAGCTCGCGGCCGGTGTAGTCGGCGTCGGGGCCATCGTACGTGATGCAGTGCGCGTCGTGGAAGCTCATGACCGAGGCCGTGCCGGTGAAGCAGCCGGCGAACGCGGGGTTCAGCGGATCGCGCACGTCGACGATGTGAAGGGCGCCGGCGCAATTCCGGCCTCGGCTGGTGAAAGAAACGGGGTAGGCGAAGCCGCTCGTCGGGTCCAGCGAGAGGTTGTGCGCGCGCTCAATCCCGGTGTACACCGCGTCGTGCTCGAAGGTGGCGGGGGGCGTCTCGACGCCGCGGAGCCGGGTGAGGTCGAAGACGAGCATCCCTGGCAGGCCGCTGTCGTCCACGACGAAGAGGTGGTCGGCATAGACGCGCGCATCTTTCCCGGCGGTAGCTGCTAGCCGACCGACGAGGACAGGCGCGGTCGGGTCGCTGAGGTCGTAGAACGTGGTCCGTCCTCCGGTGAAGAAGATGGCGTACTCGGTGCCCGTTTGCGGATCGGTCCAGCCCCAGATGTCCGACGCGCCCACCTCGGTGGGCTGGGAGAGGAGGTCCACGTTCGAGCAGGGATAGGGGCCTGCGAAACCGTTCTCGCACGGCACCGGCTGCGCGACGGCGACGAAGGGGAGGAGCAGGGCGCAGAGGGCGAAGCCGTATCTCATGGGAGCGCAGGACAGAGGAGGAGGAACCCCATGAAACGACAGCCGGCGTCGGTAAACAACTCGGGGCTCTCCATCCTCCGCCCGCGACGGCTAGCGCATGAGCGTGACCGATTGCGAGGCCTCGAACGTCTCGCCCGTGACGCGGACGACGTACGAGCCAACCGGCAGCACGGCGGCGTCGAACGCGAGGCGGTGCGCTGTGCCGGCCGAGACCGACCCCTCGTATACCTCGACCACGCGCCGGCCGAGCACATCGAACACGGCGACGGCGACGGACTGCGCCGTCGGAACGGTGAGTTCCACCGTCGCGCGCGGGCCGAGCGGGTTGGGGTAGACCGCGAGCGAGGCGCCGTCGCCCGGCGTGGTGCCGGACCCGATTCCGGTCGCCGTGCCGAGGCGGGGCTGCAGCACGAACAGGCCGCGCCGCATGTCGGAGACGACGACGATCCCGCTCTCGAAGAACGGGTATACCCCGAACGCGCCGTCGAACCCCGTCTCGTCGTTCTCGGGGAGCGTGTCGAAGAAGGCCGCCTCGGTGAGCGCGCCGCCATCGATCTCCGCGAGGTCGAGGATGCGGAGGCCGGCGGTGTAATTGGCCTGATACACGTAGCCGTCGTGGACGAAGAGGTTGTGGTCCGTCGACGTCGTTGGGGCGACGTACTCGAAGAAGAAGGCGGGCTCGTCGAGGTCCGAGACGTCGAAGACGACGGTGCGGGTGTTGATCCCGAAGCTGCCCTCGTCGAACTCGTCGTTGAGGAGGAAGTAGCGGCCGTCCTCGGTCAACCAGCCCTGGTGCGTGTAGGCGGCGTTCGGGTACGGCGTTTCAGAGACCAGAACAGGGTCTGCCTTATCGGTTACGTCCACGATGGTGAGGACGCCGCCGGAGCCGGCGGGGCCGAAGCACATCTCGCGGCCGCTGTAATCGGCGTCGGGCCCGTCGTAATTCACGCACTGCGCGTCGTGGAACTCGGCCGTAGGGTAGGTGAAGCAGCCGGCGAAGGTCGGGCTGAGCGGATCGCGGACGTCCACGAAGTGGAAGCCAGCATCGCAGATGCCGGAGCCTGTCAGGACGAAGTAGGCGAAGCCGGAGTCCTCGTTGATCGCGATGTTGTGGGGGTCCGTGCCGTCGGTATAGAGCACGTCGGCGGTGAACGTCTCGGGCGGATCGGTGACATCGCGCAGCCGGGTGAGGTCGAACACCTGCACGGGCGCGAGGCCGGAGTCCGTCGAGAGGAAGACGTGGTCGGCGTACACCTTCGCGTCGCGGGCGACGGCCTGCGACGGCGCGTCGAGCGTGCCGACGACGACCGGCTCGGTCGGGTCGCTCAGGTCCACGAACGCGGTGTAGTTGTACTGGTTGATGATGGCGTATTCCGTCCCGGTCACCGGATCGGTCCAGCCCCAGATGTCGCTCGACGACTGGCTGAACTCGGGCGTGGCGTTGAGGGGGAGCCGGGCGAGGAGGTCCACGTCGCGGCACGCGAACTCACCCGCGAAGCCGCCCACGCAGGGAACAGGCTGCGCCGAGGCGAGGACCGGCAGCAGAATGAGGGCGAGCAGCGTGGAGCGGAGGCAGCGCATAGGGCATTCCAGTTAAACAAGACGCGGCGGCCCGGCAAAAGGCCGAACCGCCGCGCGTACGTCGGAGGCCGCGAGGTTTACTCGCCCGCCACGTCCGTGGATTCCATCGCGGGTTCGGCGGCCATGCCCAGCGACGCCGACACGGGCTCGCTGAAGACGGTGAATCCGTCCGTGTCGAGGGCGCGGATGCGGAAGGTGTGCTCACCGCCTGCGAGGCCGCTGGCGCGGAAGCGGTAGAGCATCCGGTCGGCGCTGGCCGTCACGGTGCCCACCGTCGCCCACGTCCCGTTCTGGTCGCGCTCGACGACGAACCGCGACGCCTCGACCTCTGGCTCCAGTCGCCAGCTCAGATCGACGCCGCCGTCCCACGGGAACGCGGAGAACGAGGCCAGCGCGAGCGGCTCGGCCCGCTCGGGGCGGACCATGAACAGGCCGCGCTGCATGTCGCTGATCAGCACCGTCCCACTCGCGAAGTAGGGGTACGTGCTCCACGCGCCGCCGAACTGGTTCGCGTTGTCGACGGGGAACGTGTCGAAGTACGCCACTTCGGTCAGCTCGCCGTCGGCGACGTTCGAGGCGTCGAGGATGCGGAGGCCGATGCGGTAGTTGGCGGCGTACACGGCGTCGCCGCGCACGTAGAGGTTATGGTCGATGGAGGGGTAGTCGCTGAGGTAGACGTCGACGAACTCCGGCGAGTCGAGGTCCGACACGTCGAAGATGAGCGTCCGCGTGTTGTGGCTGTAGCGCTGCTCGTCGAGCTCGTCGTTGGCGATGAAGTAGCGGTGGTCCTCGGTGAGCCAGCCCTGGTGCGTGTACGCCGGGTTCGGGTAGACCGCCTGTGAGATCTCGACCGTGTTCTCGCGGTCCGTCACGTCGACGATGGTGACGGTGTCCTCGTTCGAGGCGATGCAGATCTCGCGGCCGGTGTAGTCGGCGTCGGGGCCGTCGTAGACCACGCACTGCACGTCGTGGGTGTAGCCGTCGTCGTCGAAGCAGCCGGCGAACGTCGGGTTCAGCGGCGTCGTCACGTCGACGAGGTGGAGCCCGCCGGCGCAGCCCTCGGACTCGCGGTTGCCGACGATGATGGCGAGGCCGGTCTCCTCGTTGAGCGCCACGTTGTGCGACTGCCCGACGCGGTCGTAGTGCGCATCCGCGGTGAACTCGACCGGCCCCTGCGTCGGGGCGATGTCGCGGAGGCGGGCGAGGTCGAAGACCTGCATGCCGTGGCCGTCGGCCTCGCTCACGATGAAGGCGTAGTCGCCGTAGACCTTCACGTCGCGCCAGATTGTCGCGGAGGTGTGGGTCGGGAGCTTGCCGAGGTAGACGGGCGTCGTCGGGTCGCTGACGTCGACGAACGCGGTGCCGTCGGCGAGGCCCATGAGGGCGTACTCCTTGCCGGTGACGGAGTCGGTCCAGCCCCACACGTCGTTCCCGGCCTGGGTGTTCATCGTGGGCAGGCCGATGTGGGAGAGGAGGGTCACGTTGCCGCAGGGGTACTCCCCGGCCATGCCGGCATCGTCACAGGGGACGGACTGCGCGGCGGCGGGCAGCGCCGTCAGGCAGAAGAGGGCGAGGAGGAGCGGGAAGAAGCGCATAGGAGAGATCGGTAGGGGCGGAGCGGGCAGGTCGTCGGTCGACGGAGGGCGAACATGAAACGTACGCGCGCCGACCGTCGGAGGATCGGCACGCGTACGCGTACGGCAGACTGACGTTTCAGGGCGGCCCTGTTAGCGAGTGAGCGCGACCTGCCGCGTCTCGGCGAAGTCTTCGCCGGTGACGCGGACGAAGTAGAGCCCCGCGGGAAGCGCCGTGCCGTCGAAGACGAACGTGCGCTGCTCGTTTGCGCCGAGCGTCCCGCGGAAGAGGTCGACCACGCGGCGGCCGAGCACGTCGTACACGGCGACGTCGATCTCCTGCGTGTCGCCGAGGGTGAGCTCGAACTGCGTGCGGTCGGCGAAGGGGTTGGGGTACGCCGCCGAGAGGGCGACCGAGCCCGGCGTGGCGTCACTTTCGTTCGCGACGGGGTTCTGACCCGCAAGCTGCGGCTCGACGACGAAGAGGCCGCCTCCCTGGTCGCTCACGATCACGATCCCGCTTTCGAAATACGGGTAGTTGCTCCACGAGCCGCCGCCGAAGCCGACGTTGTCGTTCTGCGTGAACGTATCGAAGAAGGCGACCTCCCTCACCGGGCCACCCGTCGAGAGCAGGCGGTCGAGGTCGACAATGCGGAGCCCGGACGTGTAGTTGGACTGGTACGCATAGCGCCCCTTGACGTAGGAGTTGTGATCGGTGGACGCCGTGGGGTGGTTGTACTGCCGCGCGAACTCCGGCGAGTCGAGGTCCGACACGTCGAAGATGAGCGTCCGCGTGTTGAAGCTGAAGTTGCTCTCGTCGAGCTCGTCGTTGGCGATGAAGTACTTGTGATCCTCGGTGAGCCAGCCCTGGTGGGTGTAGGCGTCGTTGGGGTAGACCGCCTGCGAGATCTCGACCGGGCTCGCCTTGTCCGTGACATCGACGATGGTGACGGTGTCCTCGTTCGAGGCGAAGCAGATCTCCGCGCCGGTGTAGTCGGTGTCGGGGCCGTCGTAGACCACGCACTGCACGTCGTGGGTGTAGCCGTCGTCGTCGAAGCACCCGGCGAACGTCGGGTTCAGCGGGTCCTGGATGTCGACCATGTGGAGGCCGCCGGCGCAACCCGCGCCACCGCCGGCACCGACGATGTACGCATAGCCCGTGTCCTCATTGATGGCGATGTTGTGCACACGGCCGACCGTATTGTAGTGCGCCGTCTCGGCGAACGTCGTCGGGCCCGTCCGGCCGCGGAGCTGGGTGAGGTCGAAGACCTGCATGCCGTGGCCGCTGGCCTCGCTCACGACGAAGGCGTGGTCGGCGTAGACCTTCATGTCGCGCCACGTGGACGCGCTGCCCCGACCGGGCAATTTGCCGAGGAAGACGGGGTCGGTCGGGTTCGAGACGTCGACGAACGAGGTCCCGTCGGAGAGGCCGACGATGGCGTACTCCTTCCCGGTCATGTCGTCGGTCCAGCCCCAGATGTCGTTGGCGTACGAGCCGTTCATTTCAGCGAGCGAGACCTGGCTGAGCAGGTTGACGGAGGCGCAGGGGAACGAAGCAGCGAAGCCGTCGACGCACGCTGCCTCCTGGCTGAAGGCGCCGGGGGAGGCGGCGAAGAACATCGCGAGGAGCGTGCAGAACGAAGCAAAACGAGTCATCCAGGTAGAGGCTAGGAGGTTGAGGAACGGGTCCTACGGGAGCAGGGGCCACTCGGCAGTCCGGCGATCTATCGCCGAGCGGGGGACGCAGGGTATCGGGACGGGGTCACGAAGCGTTAAGAGGTTGATACGGCTCGCCTTCGAAACGGTTCGCCGGGCGGTTTTTTGTGACCGCATCGGCGCGGAAGATATGGCCGTTCATGGCGACGTAGACGCCGGGCGGAAGAAGCTGCACCGCCGCGAGGGCAAACCCGATGTTGAACTCGGCGTCGGACCCCTTGAAGCGCGCCGGGCTGAGCGAGCCGACGAACACGACGACTTTGCGCCCGGTGTCGCCGAGCGCCTTCGCCGTCTCGACCATCGTGTCGGTGCCGTGCGTGATGAGGATGCGGTCGCAGGCGTCGCCGCGCACGTGCTCGGCGATGAGCGCGCGGTCGGCGTCGGTGAGTTCGAGGCTGTCCTTCCGCATCAGCGTCTCGACCTCGACCTCGACCGTCACGCCGACGTCATCGAGGATGCCGCGGACCTGCGGGTCGCCGACCTCGTAGTCGCTGCGGGCGTCGAAGTAGACCTTGTCGATCGTGCCGCCGGTGGTGAAGACTTTGATGGGCACACGGGTCGGGGCTAGGGAGCGGGAGAGCGGGGCGGAGGCAGGGGCTACAACGTGGGGGCCGTCACCATTCGGATTCGGGGGGCGGCGCCGCGCCGCGCTGCTCGTTGAGGAGCCGGTCGAGCGCGCGCTCGTAGAGCGGCTGGTAGGCTTCGGGATGGCGGGCGTAGTAGTCGAGCGCGTCGTTAAAGGCGACGGTGTCTGTGTCGAACGCTGCGAGGGCAGCGGCGCGGAGGCTGTCGCGTGGCTCGCCCGTGTGCGACGCCCGCGCATCCGCGAGGTGGATCTCCACGAGCACGTCGACCATCAAGCTGTCCGTGAGGTCCGGCGCGGAAGGGCTCTCCGATCCGCAGCCGGCGACGAGCACAGCGACGAGCGCGAGCCTACGCATCCGCCGGGGCGAGGAGGTCGTCGGGCACGTCCACTTCCATCCGAAGCAGGTGGGCGGCGTACGTCTTGCCCTGTGCGTCGAGCTTGAGCGAGACCGTGCCGCCGCCGCCGAGTGCCTCGTGCAGCAGGAAGTTCAGCGCGCCGAGGTTCTCCAGTTCGAACCGCTCCACGTCGCCCGCGCACCGGGGGCCGAAATGCGCCTTGACGCGCTCGGCCGTGACGTGCTCTTTGAGGAACGGGTACGCCTTCGGGTCGCGGGCGATGAGGCCGACGTTGACGGCGTCGCCCTTGTCGCCGCTGCGGGCGTGGGCGATGGCGAGGAGGTTTGTTTTCAAGGGGCTTCGGATAGGCTTGGGAATAGCGGCGGCCGAAAGATAGGCGACGGCGGGCGGAGACGCCATCGCGCACGCTCCGCCCGCTACGTCATACGGCCGGTCTGCTACGGGATGATCTTGTCGATGGGGTATTCGAGGATGCCCTCGGCGCCGGCGCGCTTCAACTCAGGGATGAGGCGGCGCACCTGCCGCTCCTCGATCACCGTCTCGATCGCGAGCCAGCCGTCCGAGAACAGCGGCGAGACCGTTGGGTTGCGAAGCGCGGGGAGGAGTTCGACGATCTTGTTTACATCCTCTTTCCGGGCGTTCATCTTGAGCCCGACACGGCCCTCTGCGCGGATCGCACCCTCCATCAGCATCGCGATGTTCTCGATCTTCTCCCGCTTCCACGGGTCCTCCCACGCCGCCTTGTTGGCGATGAGCTGCGTGTTTGACTTCAGCAGCACCTCGACGATGCGGAGGTTGTTGGCGCGGAGCGAGTTGCCCGTCTCCGTCACCTCGACGATGGCGTCGACGAGGTCCGGGGCCTTCACTTCGGTCGCGCCCCACGAGAACTCGACGTCGGCCGTGACGCCGTTGTCGGCCAGCCAGCGCTTCGTGAGGTTCACGACTTCCGTGGCGATCCGCTTGCCTTCGAGGTCGTGGACGCTCTGGATGTCGGAGTCCTCGGGCACGGCGAGCACCCAGCGCACGGGCCGCATCGACGCCTTCGAGTAGACGAGGTCGGCGACGACGTGGACGTCGGCGCTCGTCTCGGCGATCCAGTCGAGCCCGGTGATCCCGGCGTCGAACACGCCGTCCTCGACGTAGCGCGCCATCTCCTGCGCGCGGACGAGCATCGCCGTCAGCTCGTCGTCGTCGATCGAGGGGAAGTAGGAGCGGCTGGAGACGGAGAAGTTGAAGCCGGCTTTGGCGAGGAGGTCGAACGTGGAGTCCTGGAGGCTCCCTTTGGGGAGGCCGAGGCGGAGCACGTTCGTCTCGGCGGTGCCGTTGGAGGAGGTCGCGGTGGGGGCGGTTTCGGTAGACATGAAAAGGCGTTGGGTGAGAAGCAGAGACGCAGCATGCCGCGCCTCTGCGGTTGGATTATTCGGAAGTGGCGGGCGGGCCGGAGCCGGCGATGACTTCGGCGCCGACATCGTCGGTGCGGAAGGTGTACGCGATGGCCTCCATCTGGCGGAGGAATTCGCGCTTCTGCTCGCTCGTGTAGCGCGGGCCGTAGATCATCCCGTCGATGAGGTAGAACCGGCCGGTGTCCTCGTCGAAGAAGGCGTAGCTCACGAACGGGCCGCCCATCGCGTCGCCCGTCATCCGCCACGTCCCGCGCGTCTCGAGCGCGAAGCGGCCGGCGAGGCTGACGGTGTCGGTCTCGATGGGTCTGCGGACGAGGTCGCGGTCCTCGATGGCGATGTAGCTCTCGTCGAAGCTCCCGCGCACGAACTGCTCAGTGAGCCGGTTGCGGAGGGCGCGGACGGAGTCGGGGTGGAGCCGCTCCAGCCTCGGGTCCTCCTCGTAGTAGACGAAGAAGTCGCGCCACGAGTCCTGCCCGGCGAGGCGGCGGAAGCGGAGGAACGTGCCGCGCTCGCCGCGCTCGGTGAGGAACGTGGTGTCAGCGGCGACGACGTAGTCGTGCTGGATGTTGACGGTGAAGCCGTGCTCGTCGAGCAGGCGCTGCTCGACCTCGGTCTGCTGGCCTTTGTCGAACATGTCGGTGGTCAGCCGCTCACGGGCGAGGCGGGCGAACGAAGCGCGGAGGCGGTCGCCATTCGCGCGGATCTGCGCGGCGAGGACATCCTCGCTCGGGGCCGTGGCGTAGACGACGAGTTGGTCGCGCATCCACAGGTCGTCGCGCTCGATCACGCCCTGTCCGCCGCGGTCGAGCGCGGCGACGCCGGCCGAGTCGAGGCGGGCGCGGAGGAAGCGGGCCGTCGCCGTGGTGTCGGTGTAGGGCGCGGCGAAGACGACGCTATGCTGGCGCTGGATGCCATCGAGGGCGTAGTCGGAGAGCGACTGGCGCGAGAGCGTGAAGGCCGGCGTCGGCTGCGGGAACGTCAGCGCCTCGCGGCCGAGCGTCGCGCGGAGCGCCTCGCCGACGGGCCCGTTCCACGTCGCGGAATCGGTGACGACCATGACGTCGCCCTCGGCGCCGACGGCGAGCGGCTTGTAGTTCGTGATCTCGCGGCACCCTCCGAGGAGCACGACGAGGCTGAGGGCCGAAGCGAGGAGGAGCGGGAGTCGGTTCATGCGTGCGAGACGGTGGGTCCGAATTTCAGTTCGTGCGCCCATGCGTGGATGCGGTCCAGCCGCTCGGGCTCGGTCAGCGCCGGGTCGTCCCAGAGCGCTTCGGCCGTGCGGATGAGCGCGCTGCCGACGATGAAGCCGTCGGTGTGGGCGCTGAGGCGGCGGGCGTCCGCGTGCGTCTGTATCCCAAACCCGACGAGGAGCGGATTGTTGTCGACGAGGGCGCGGGTGCGGGCCAAATACGCGGAGACTTGATCTAACCCCCCGATTTGCTGGCCTGTGAGCCCGGCCACGGAGACGGCGTAGACGAACGCCGTCGCCCGCTGGTCCACGAGCCGAACGCGCTCGGCCGCCGTGTTGGGCGCGACGAGGAACACGAGCCCGAGGCCGGCTTCGGCGGCGGCGTCTTCGATCACGTCGGCCTCTTCGGGAGGAAGGTCGGGGAGGATGAGCCCATCTACGCCCGAAGACCGCGCGGCGCGGCAGAAGTTGCTCACGCCGTAGCGGAGGACGGGGTTGACGTAGCCCATCAGGAGCAGCGGCGTCTCGCTGTGGGCGCGGAACGCCTCGGCCGTGCGGAAGGCATCGTCCATCGTTACGCCGTGACTGAGGGCACGCTCGGACGCGTGTTGGATCGGGAGTCCCTCGGCGAGCGGGTCGGAGAACGGCATCCCGAGCTCGATGAAGTCGGCCCCGGCCTCGTCCACGGCGCGGAGGATGGGGAGCGTGGCGTCGGGGTGCGGGAAGCCGTTCGTGAGGAACAGCCCCATCGCCTTTTCGCCGCGCGCGCGGCAGGCCTCGATCGTCGTCTGGAGCCGGGTCATCGCTGGTAAAGGGTGGGGCGGTCGATGACCATGAAGCGTTCGGGGAAGGGGGCGCGGACGAAGCCGACTTTTTCGTAGACGCCGTGCGCGTCCTGCGTCGTGAGGAGCCACCGGCGGAGGCCCTGCAGGTCGGGGTGATCGAGCACGCACGCGGTCAGCCAGACGCCGAGCCCCCGGCCGCGGTAGGCTTCGAGCACGTACACGTCGCAGAGGTACGCGAACGTCGCGCGGTCCGTGACGACGCGGGCGAAGCCGACTTGGGCGTCGCCGTCGTACAGCCCGACGCAGAGCGAGCCCCGGAGCGAGCGCTCGACGATGGCACGCGGAATCCCCTTCGCCCAGTACGAGCGTGTGAGATAGGCGTGGATCGCCGCCACGTCGAGCCGGGCCGGGTCGTCGGAGAGGGTGAGGCCGTCGCGGGTGCGGGTGAACACGTCCGTCACAGGTTCGCGGCGATCGTCGCCATGTCTTTGTCGCCGCGGCCGGAGACGTTGACGACGACGATTTCGTCGGCGCGCATCTCGGCGCAGAGCGTGGGGAGCACGGCAATCGCATGCGCCGTTTCGAGCGCGGGGATGATGCCCTCCGTCCGCGCGAGCAGCTTTACGCCGTCGAGCGCGTCGGCATCGGAGACGGCGCGGTACTGGACGCGGCCGGTGTCTTTGAGGTGGCTGTGCTCCGGCCCGACGCCGGGGTAGTCGAGCCCGGCCGAGATCGAGTGGGCGATTTCGACCTGCCCGGCCGCGTCCTGCAGCAGGTAGCTCATCGCGCCGTGGAGCACGCCCGGCTGCCCGAGCGTGAGCGTCGCCGCGTGCCGCTGCCCGGCCGCCACGTCGAGCCCCTCGCCCGCCGCCTCGACGCCGACGAGCCGCACGCCCTCGTCGTCGAGGAACGGGAAGAAGATGCCGAGCGCGTTCGAGCCGCCGCCGACGCACGCCACGACGACGTCGGGCGTCTCGCGGCCCTCTTCGTGGAGCAACTGCCGCCGCGTCTCCTCGCCGATCACGCGGTGGAAGTCGCGCACCATCATCGGGTACGGGTGCGGCCCGACGACCGAGCCGATGATGTAAAACGTGTCGTCAGGGTTCGAGACCCAGTCGCGGATGGCCTCGTTCGTGGCGTCCTTCAGCGTCCGGCTCCCGCTCGTCGCGGGGCGGACTTCGGCGCCGAGGAGTTGCATCCGCTGAACGTTGAGGTGCTGCCGCTCGATGTCCTCGGACCCCATGTAGACGATGCAGTCGAGCCCGAACTTCGCGCAGACCGTCGCGGTGGCAACGCCGTGCTGCCCGGCGCCGGTCTCGGCGATGATCCGCCGCTTGCCCATCCGCCGGGCGAGGAGGACTTGACCAATCGTGTTGTTGATCTTGTGCGCGCCCGTGTGGCAGAGGTCCTCGCGCTTGAGGTAGATCTTCGGCCCCCCGAGCTTCGCCGTCAACCGGTCCGCGAACGATAGGGGCGTCGGGCGGCCGACGTAGTCGCGCAGCAGGTCCGCCACGTCGCGCTGGAAGCCAGGATCGTCTTTCGCCTCGGCGTACGCCGCTTTCAGCTCCGCCAAGACGGGGATGAGGATTTCGGGCACGAACGCGCCGCCGTAGGCGCCGAAGCGCCCGCGCTCGTCGGGGGCGGCGTATTGAGTTGTCGTCGTCTGCATCAGATCGGGAGGTAGAGACGCAGCATGCTGCGTCTGTACGGGGCGGCGCACGATGATAGGTTGGTCACTCGGCCTCGACGGCGGCACGGTAGGCCTCGAAGAAGTCGTAGAGCTTGTCGAAGTCCTTCACGCCGGGCGCGGACTCGACGGACGACGAGAGGTCGACGGCGAACGGCCGCATCGTGTCGATGGCCTCCTGCACGTTCGCGGCGTCGATGCCGCCGGCGAGGAAGAGGGGGAACTCCCCGGCGAGGTCGCGCGCGAGCCGCCAGTTGAAGCTCTCGCCCGTGCCGCCCCAGAGGCTCGTCTTGTGCGTGTCGAGCAGGAAGAAGTCGGCGATGCCCGCGTACGGCAGCATCAGCGCGCGGAGTTGCTCGGACGACGCATCGTGCTGGACCCGGAACGACTTGATCGTCGGAACCTCGACGGCGGCAACTGTCTCCGGCGTCTCGTGCCCGTGGAGTTGGGCAAGCGTGAACCCGACCTCGGCGCAGCGCGCGTTGATCGTCTCGGCGTTCTCGTTCACGAACACGCCGACGGACTCGATGCCGTCGAGCCAGCCGATGATCTCCTTCGCGGCTTTCGGCTCGACCCAGCGCGGGCTGTCGGGGTACTGGATGAAGCCGAGGTAGTCGGCCCCGGCGCCGGCGCAGTAGCGCGCGTCGGCGAGTTGGGTGATGCCGCAGATTTTGACTTTCGTTCGGGACATTTAGCTGGCGAGCCGGAGGGCGGGGTTGAGGAGGTCAGCGGTGTCGCGGCGGAGCTGGCGGAGCGCGTCGCCGGGCTGCCGGCTCCGCATGAACGTCTCGCCGATGAGGACGGCGTCGATCCCCCGGCGGCGGAGCATGGCGAGGTCGGCGGCGTCTCGGAGCCCGCTCTCGGCCACGCGCACGATGTGGGCGGGCACATCCGCGAGCAGGCGCGGCGCGCGCTCCACGTCCACGTCGAAGGTCTTGAGGTCGCGGTTGTTGACGCCGAGGATCTGAACCCGGTCGAGGTCGAGCGCAGCGAGTTCGTCCGCGTCGTGAACCTCGACCAGACATTCGAGCCCGAGGTCGGTGGCGGCGGCGTGGAGGTCACGAAGCTCGGCCGGGTCGAGCGCGGCGGCGATGAGGAGCACGGCGTCGGCGCCGTACGCGCGAGCCTCGACGAGCTGGTACGTGTCGACGACGAAGTCCTTCCGCAGGAGCGGGAGGTCGGCGGCGAGGCGGACCTTCGCGAGCACGTCGAGCGAGCCCTGGAAGTGCGTCGGCTCAGTGAGGACGGAGATCGCGGCGGCGCCGGCCCGCTTGTACGCCCGCGCGGTGTCGACGGGGTGGAAGTCTTCGGCGATCACGCCCTGCGACGGCGAGGCCTTTTTGATCTCGGCGATGATGGCGGGCGGCTGCGCGGAGCCGGAGCGGCGGAGGGCCTCGGCGAGCGAGAGGGTCGGCGCGCGGAACGCCGGGCGTGCTTCGAGCGCAGCGACGGGCACCTCCGATTTGCGGCGGAGCACGAGGGCGCGGGTATCGGCGAGGATCTGGTCGAGAATCGTCATGGCAGGAGCAGCGAGAGCGAGCGGAGAGAAGGAGCAGAGCACGTCAGGCGAGGCGCACGGGGCGCCATCGCTCGTTCGTAAATCGCTCGCTGTGGATCTGCTCTCGGGGCATGGGTCAGGCCGCGGCCGTCGCGTAGTCGTTGGAAGACGCGACGAGCGCGTCGAGCTTGGCGAGGGCGGCGCCGGAGTCGATGCTCTCGCGGGCGGCGTCGAGGCAGGCGCCGAGCCAGCCGTGGCTGCCGCTCGCGAGGAGGGCGTAGGCGGCGTTGAGGAGGACGATGTCGCGTTGCGGCCCGGCCTCGCCCTTCAAAATGGAGCGGACGATCTCGGCGTTCTCCTCCGCCGTCCCGCCCGAAAGATCGTCGGCGCGGACCCGGCTCAGTCCGTAGTGCTCGGGCGTGACGACCTGCTGCATCAGCGTCTGCGCGCCGAAGGGGTCGAGTTCGCTGCCCGTCTGGTAGACCGTCGTCGGGCTTGTGGTGCTCAGCTCGTCGAGGCCGTCGTGGGCGTAGATGCAGACGACGTGCTCGGAGCCGAGGCGGACGAGGATCTGCGCCATCATCTTCGCCGTGGCGTCGCTGAACGCGCCGACGAGCTGGCGCTTGACGCCGGCCGGGTTACAGAGCGGGCCGAGGATGTTGAAGAACGTCCGCACGCCGAGCGCGCGCCGCACCGGCATCACGTGCTTGAGCGCGGGGTGGTAGAGCGGGGCGAAGAGGAACGCGATCCCGGCCTCGCGCAGGCACGCCTCGACGCCGTCTTTCCCGAGCGACGTATCGACACCGAGCGCGGCCAATACGTCCGCCGAGCCGGCGTTCGACGACACCGCCCGGTTGCCGTGCTTCGCCACGACGACGCCCGCGCCGGCCGCGACGAACGACGCGCTCGTCGAGATGTTGAACGAGCCGGCGTGGTCGCCGCCCGTCCCGCACAGGTCGATGGCCCCCTCGGGCGCCTCGACCGTCACGGCGTACTCGCGCATCACACGCGTGAAGCCGGTCAGCTCGTCGAGCGTCTCGCCCCGGCTGCGGAGACCGAGCAGGAGCGCGGCGATCTCTTCGGAGGAGGCGTTGCCCTTGAGCAGCAGGTGCATCACGGCCTCGGCCTGCGACTCGGTGAGGGTGTCGCCTTCGGCGATGATCTGGAGGTATTCGCGCAAAACGGTGGGGAGGTTGAGGTACGGGCGACCGGCCGGTCGCCCTGTTACGGGCAGGCAGGAGACCCGCCCCTACGGAATGGGGGCGAAGGCGTCGACGCGCTGAAGCCAGTTGGCGATGAGCTTCGGGCCCTCGACGGTCAGCACGCTCTCGGGGTGAAACTGGATGCCTTCGATGGGGAAGGCGCGGTGCCGGAGGCCCATGATGACGCCGTCGTCGGTCTCGGCCGAGACTTCGAGTTCATCGGGCAGCGTGGTGCGTTCGACGGCGAGCGAGTGGTAGCGCGTGGCGATGAAGTCCTGCGGCACGTCCTCAAACACCGTCTGCCCGTCGTGGTGAATCTGGCTCGTCTTGCCGTGCATCAGCGTCGGCGCGTGGACGACGCGCCCGCCGAACACTTCGCCAATCGCCTGGTGTCCGAGGCACACGCCGAGGATGGGCGTCGTCTCGCCGAACGTGCGGATCAGGTCTTCGGAGATGCCCGCGTCGGCCGGGCGGCCGGGGCCGGGCGAGATGAGGATCGCCCGCGGCGCGAGGTCGCGCACGTCGTCCACCGTGAGGGCATCGTTACGGACCACGCGGTAGTCGTCCGTCCCCGCACCGACGAGGTGGACGAGGTTATACGTAAACGAGTCGTAGTTGTCGACGATGAGGATCACAGGCGGTTCAGTCGAGAGCGCTTCAATTCAGATTGTCATTGCGAGGAGGCCGCAGGCCGACGCGGCAATCTCCCGATTTAGGCAATCGGTCTGCTGAAGCGAGGAGGTTGCCACGTCACTCGGCTACGCCTCGCTCCTCGCAACGACAGGTTTATTGGTCGTCTTGCCATGTAGGTTGCTTCTCTTCCTCTCGGTCAACGGGCCCAGCAGTGTCCATCGGCTTAGCGGAGTCATCAAAAGACTCTTCCAACACACTCTCTCTGGAAGCTTCTTGGTCCGAATGATCTGCTGGAGCACGCTCTGTAGCGTATTCAGAATCTTGGCGCTCAGCTGGGGCAGAGGTCGGTGCAAGCGTCGTGACGAGACCGACGCGCTCGCGGACGCGCTCCATCACGTCAGTCGCGCGGGCCTGGGCGCGGAGGGCGCCGTCGCGGAGCACGTCGCGGACGTAGTCACGGCGCTGGTCCAACTCTTTCCGCCGCTCGCGAGCTTCGGCGAAGTAGGCCGTGATGAGGCCGAGGAGTTCTTTTTTGGCGTGGCCGTAGCCGTAGCCGCCGGCGCGGTACGCCGCCGCGATCTCCTCGCGCTTCGCGTCATCGGCGAAGAGCTTGAGGAGGGCGAAGACGTTGTCGGCGTCGGGGTCCTTCGGCTCTTCGAGCGGCGTCGAGTCGGTGACGATCGCCATCACCTTCTTCTTCAGCGCCTTGCCCTCGTCGAAGATGCCGATCGTGTTGCCGTACGACTTCGACATCTTCTGCCCGTCGAGGCCGGGGACGACGGCAACGTCGTCGAGAATCAGCGGGTCGGGGACGGGGAAGAGCGGGGTGTCCCCGCAGAACTCGGCGTTGAACTTCTGCGCGAGGTCGCGGCTGATCTCGATGTTCTGCTTCTGGTCCTGCCCGACAGGCACGAGCAGAGGCCGGTCCGGCTGTCCGTAGATCAGGATGTCGGCCGCTTGCAGCACGGGGTACGTGAAGAGCCCGCCGTTCGCTGTGATGCCCTGCGCGACCTTGTCCTTGTACGACACGCCCTTTTCGAGTTGGCTGACGGGCGTGAGGCAGAGGAGGATCCACGCGAGCTCTGTCACCTGCGGCACGTCGCTCTGGAGGAAGAGCGCCGCCGCGTCGGGGTCGAACCCGAGCGCGAGGTAGTCGAGCGCTACGTCGAGGCTGTACCGCTCCAGCGCCGCCGCGTCCCGCACCGTCGTGAGGGCGTGGTAGTTGACGATGAAGTAGAACGCCTCGTGCCGCCGCGCCGGGTCGTTCCCGATCGCGATGTGCTGGCGGAGCGCGCCGAAGTAGTTGCCGAGGTGGAGTGTCCCCGACGGCTGGATGCCGGAGACGACGACGGCGTCGGAAGGAGAAGCGGGCATCAGCGCGGCGGGATATCGATGGCGGGCTGCTTCATCGCGCCGGCGTGGTGCTCGTCGTGCGCGAGGTCGACGGGCGTTTCGGTAGCATCGTCTACCGGCACGGAGGTGGCGCGCGTCGAGCGGGAGTCGGGCCGGCGCATCCTCGTCACGATGGGGTGGAGCACGCCGAGGCGGGCCTCGCTGCCGGTGACGTTGTTCTCCAGAATCGCCGTCGTGCGGAGCTGGTGGTGGGCGAGGCCGAGCGTATCGTTGAGCGCGTTGCGGTAGGCCCGCTCCGCGTCGTCGAGCGCGTGGATGATCTCGGCATCGGTGCCGCCGAGGCGGACGTCGGGGTCGAGGTCGGTGCCGTTGGGCGGCGTGCCGGCGAGGGAGAAAATCGTCTCCTTCAGCTTGGCGAGCTCGGTCCGCGCGCGGTTCATCACGTCATTGAGACGGTCAGCGAGGCTGCGGTCGCCGAGGTGACGGATGGCGGCATCGTAGGCGTGGAGGAGGTCGTGGTGCCGCCGCACGAGCGGCATGAGGGCGTCGACGCTCTCTTCGCGCGTCATCGAGCGGCCGGCGCCGCCGCGGAACATCACGGACTTGACGAGGGGATACATGGCGATGGGGGTTGGGGGGAGGTCAGAGGAGGCCGTCGGCGGCGACGCGCATGGCGTCGAGGAGGGCGCGGGCTTTGGTACGGGTTTCTTCGTATTCGAGGCCGGGGTCGCTGTCGGCGACGATGCCGGCACCGGCCTGGATGTAGGCGGTCTGCCCACGGATCAGCATCGTGCGAATCGCGATGCACGTGTCCATGTTTCCCGAGAAATCGGCGTAGCCGACGGCGCCGGCGTAGACGCCGCGCTTGCCGGTCTCGAGCTCATCGATCAGCTCCATCGCGCGGACCTTCGGCGCGCCCGAAACGGTCCCGGCGGGGAAGCACGCCGCGAGCACGTCGAAGGTCCGCTGCTCGTCGGCGACTTCGCCGCTCACCGACGAGACGAGGTGCATCACGCGGGCGTAGCGCTCGACCGTCGCGTAGCGCTCGACCTCGACGGTCCCGACGCGGCAGGCGCGGCCGAGGTCGTTCCGCCCGAGGTCGACGAGCATGAGGTGCTCGGCCCGTTCTTTCGGGTCGGCGACGAGTTCGGCTTCGAGCGCCGCATCTTCTTCCGGCGTATCGCCGCGCCGCCGCGTCCCGGCGATGGGGAGGACTTCGGCGCGGCGCGATCCTTCGGGTGTTCCCTCGACGCGGACGAGCACTTCGGGCGACGAGCCCGCGAGCTGGAAGCCGTCGAAGTCGAGGAAGAAGAGGTACGGCGAGGGGTTCACCTGCCGGAGCGCGCGGTAGAGGTTGAACGGGTCGCCGGCGAACGGGAGCGCGAACCGCTGCGAGAGGACGACCTGGAAGATGTCGCCCTCGACGATGTGCGTCTTCGCCCGCCGCACCGACGCCTCGAACTCGGCCCGCGTGACGTTCGACTGCGGGTCGCGGTCGCGGAGGGCGACGGGCTCGGGGAGCATGATCGGCCCCGTCGTGAGCCCGGCTTCGAGGAGGTCGAGCCGGTCGCGGGCGTCGTCCCACGCATACGCGAGGTCGGTGTCGTCGTCGACGAAGACCGTCGCCATGAGGACGAGCTGGCGGGCGACGTGGTCGAAGGCGGCGACGGTGTCGTAGAACGCCCACAGCGCGTCGGGCACGTCGTCGCCGGGGATCGTGTCGGGCGGCGCGTTGCCGAGGCGTTCGAGCGAGCGCACCGTGTCGTACCCCATGAACCCGACGGCACCGCCGGTGAAGCGCGGCAGCCCGGGCTGCTTGACCTCTTCATAGGCGTCGACGAGCCGCGCCATCACCTCGTACACGGTGCCTTTTTCGGGGCGAGGCGGGGCACCGTCGCCCAGCGAGAGGTCGCCGCCACGGCGGACCCAGACATCGTCTCCGCGCGCTTCGACGATCTGATACGGCCGCGTGCCGAGGAACGAGTACCGCCCGAGCCGCTCGCCGCCCTCGACGCTTTCGAGCAGGAAGCTGAACGCGCCGGGCTCGCGGAGCGCGAGGAACGCCGCGACCGGCGTGAGCAGGTCGGCGCTGCGGCGCCGGCAGACGGGCACGGCGAGGAGGCGAGCCTCGGAGCGGCGCGCGCCGGAGCGGCGGCGATCGGCGATGAGGGAGCGGAAGGTCGGGAAGTCCATAAAAAAAGCCCACTGCTTGGGAGGGCAGCGGGCGGCGAAGTCGTCGTGCTCGAAAGCGTTACGCGACGGCGCACGGGCAGCCCACGGTCCGGGGGGAGATCCACCAGAGCCAGGAATGGGCGGTATGGGCGTGCAGGCGCGTCACGGCTCAAAGGATACGCCCGAACGAAGCCGTGATGCAACCGCATCTTTTCGCGAGCGGCTCCGAAAGAGGAGGCACCTTCCACCAGCCGCCCGACCGATGCATCGTTTGTTTCCTCTCGCGTTGTCGTTGCTCCTCGCCGTGCCCGCCACCGCCCAGACGTCGGAGGACTACGTCCGTGTCCCCTTCAACGTCTCGCTCTGGCGCGGGGTCAGCCTCGGCGATGCCGTCGCGGGCGATACGAGCCGGCGTGTGCTGCACCACGTCTCGCTAAATCTCCCGCTCGGACAGGCCGACCGGCTCGAAGGCGTCGCCGTCGGTGTGTTCGGGACGGTGTACGAGGAGTCGGCGTACGGGCTGCAAGTTGCCGGACTGGGGAACGTGGCGGGGGAGGAGGCGGAGGCGATTCAGGTCGCCGGGTTGGCGAACGTCGTCGGCAAGCACATGCGCGGGGTGCAGGCGTCGGGCCTCGCGAACGTCGTCGGCGAGCGCATGAGCGGGGTGCAGGTGTCGGGCTTGGCGAACGTGGTCGGCGAGCGTGGCGGGTTCGTGCAGGCGGCGGGGTTGGCAAACGTCGCGGGAGAGCGGTTCGGAGGCGTGCAGGCGGCCGGGCTGGCGAACATCACGGGCGACGCGTTCTGGGGCGTGCAAGCGTCGGGGCTGGCGAACATCGCGGGCGAGGAGGCCGTCGGCATCCAATCGGCCGGGCTCGCGAACATCGTGGGCGACGAGATGCGCGGGGTGCAGTCGGCGGGCCTCGCGAACGTCACGGGCGATGACATGGTCGGGATTCAGGGGGCCGTGTTCAACGTCGTCGGCGGGACGCTGCGCGGGGTGCAGGCGGGCGTCGTCAACGTCGCGGCGGAGTCGGCGGGGCTGCAACTCGGTATCGTGAACGTGGCGGGCGAGCAGCGCGGGATCCCAGTCGGGCTCTACTCGAGGACGGACGGCGTGCCGGTCCGGCTCGACGTGTGGACGGACGAGACGGCGGCGCTCCACGTCGGCATCCGGTCGGGAAGCGCGACGGTGGCGAACTACGTCGGCGTCAGCGCGCGACCGTTCAGCGGGGCGGCGTATCGGTGGAGCGTCTTCGCCGGGCTCGGGGTGGAACGGTCGCTCGGCCCGCGCACGGCGTGGGGGGGCGACGCCTTCGTGCACGGCCTCTTCGCCGAGGACTTCGGCGACGTCGGCGGCGCGCTCGTCCGCCTCCGCGCGACGCTGACGCAGGCCCTCAGCGACCGCGTCGCCGTCTTCGGCGGCCCCGCCCTCAGCCTCCTCCTCTCCGACGACTTCGACGGCGACGGCCTCGCCCCGTTCTCCGTCTACGACGACGTCACCGACGACGGGTTCGTCCGCCTCTGGCCCGGCCTCGAAGCCGGCCTCCGCCTCCGCATCACCGACGGCTAATGCCGCTCCCGCCAGCGTTTCTTCTTCGAGCCCAACCCACAAAACAAGTCATCCCCGCGCAGGCGGGGACCCAGCGCCGAAGCTAGCCGGTGGGTCCCCGATCAAGTCGGGGATGACTCGCTTATACGGCTGGCCTTACAGCGCAGCCTCGCCCTCTGAGAAGGCTGTTGCCACGCCGGGGTTCTGTTCGACAAACGCTCTAAGCGCATCTGAGGCCTCACTACGCTGAGACTGGCGCATCGTGCGAAAGTCGTTCGTTAGCGCTTGAATCGTCCGGATCGGCCCCCAAGGAATAGCCCACCATCCGAGCAGTGCTGTCATCAGCGCCGCACGCTTCGCCTGTGCCGCGAGACAAGCAGGGCAAGCAACGACGGTGCGCTTGTCGAGCGACGTAACCAGCACAAAGCTCTTAGCATCTGCGACCACGCCACCGTTGAGTGGGTGGTCGCTCTTGCCACACGCCGGACATCGTTGCTTCCGAACGGCCTCTACTAGGAGATCTAGATCGCGTCGTGAGAGCGAGCGGGTTTGCGCTTCTACTGCTCGCCCAACGGCGGAATTAATTCCGCGTGCGGTGAGCTCACTATTGAGTACCCGAAGTGCTTCTGGTGTGAGGTCGGCAGCTTCATGCAACGCAATTTGAAGCAGCCGCTCGTCTGGCATTCGGCGATAGTGCTCGGCGAGTTGCTCAGACACGGCTCCTTGAATGTCTAGATCAGAAAAAGCGAGGCCTTGCATTGCTACCGAGTTTAGCCTCTCACGAATCCTGCTTCGCCTCCTGAATGAGGGCGTCGAACGCTTCGAGCGGCTGGGCGCCGTTGACGAAGCGGCCGTTGACGAAGAAGCCCGGCGTGCCGGTCACGCCTAGCTCCTCGCCGAGCGCCATGCCTTCGGTGAGCGCGGCGACGGCCTGCTGGTGCGACGCGGCGGTCTGGTCCTCGGTGCACGTCGCCCACGCCTCCATGTCGAGGTCGGAGCCGGCGAGGTAGGCCCGGCTCTGCGCGATGACGTTGCCGGGGTTGAGCGTGCGCTGGTTGGCGAAGTAGTTGTCGTGGAGCGTCCAGAACGCGTCGCCGTCCTGCTGCGCGGCGCAGAGCGCGGCGATCGAGGCGGGCCGCGCCCACGGGTGGTTGCCGAGGGGGAACTGCACGTACACGAAGCGCACGTCCTCGGGATACTTCTCGATCACCTGCTCGACCGTGCCGGCCGCGCGCGAGCAGTACGGGCACTGGAAGTCGGAGAACTCGACGATCGTCACCGGCGCGTCGGGGTTGCCGCGCACGGGGAGATCCGACGTGGCGGCGACGAGCCGTTCGCCGCGCTCCTTCGCTTCGGTGAGGGCGGCCTGCTCGCGCTCCATGCGGGCGGCGGCGAGGTCGTCCGCCGAGCGGCTCACATCGACGGGGTCGGCCGAGACCATGTAGAGCTGCGTGTCGTCGTCGGTGACGAGGAAGAGCTGCGTCTGCTGGCCGTTGATCGTGAACGAGCCCTTGCTCAGCCCCTCGACCTCCGTCGGCTCGATGTCGCCGAGGTCGACGCGGTACTGCTGGAGTTGGGGGAACTCGTAGACGAGGTTGGCGAGGATACGCGCTTTGCGTTCGGCGGGCGTGGGCTCGCTCGCGGCCTGGCCGCAGGCGGTCTGCCCGAAGGCGAGGGCGACGAAGGTGAGGAGGAGGAACAGTCGGGTCATCGGATCGGGCACGAGAGTGGGGAGGTCGGGGTGGGCAGAACGGGCGGGGGGCGCGTGGGAGTACGCGGCGGGGACCGCTCGGCGAGAAGGTACGGGTAAGAACAAGCGGAGCCGAAACGGCCCGCCGTTACGAGGCGCGCTCGGCGACGGCGATCATCGACTTGGCGAGCACCGGCACGCGGCCGACGCGCTCGAACGAGATCGCGCCGAAGCCCGACTGCCGCAGCAGCCGGCCGAGCGTCTCGACGGAGAAGAACTTGATGTGGCCGTGCTTCCACAGCGCGTTGAAATGGGTTTCCATCTTGCCCGTCAGCGCGAGCGCGAGGTTCTTGAGGTAGCCGTGGTACGGCGTCGAAACCACCGCGATGCCGCCGGGCGCAACGAGGTCGAAGAGCCGGTGCCCGAACACGTGGGGGTCGTAGAGGTGCTCGACGACTTCGAGCGAGAGCACGACGGGGAACGTGCCGTACGCGGCGGCGAGGTCGTCGTACGCCGAGCCGACATGGAGGGCGACCTCGGGGTAGGCCTGCCGGCCGCGCGCGATGCCATCCTCCGAGGGGTCCACGCCGGTCACGTCATATCCCTGCGCGGCGAAGTGCGCCGCGACGGACCCGTTCCCGCAGCCGAGGTCGAGCAGGCGGCATGCGGAGAGCCCGCGCCGCGCGAGGATGCGCTCGACGGCGGGCAGCAGGTAGGCGTGGTGGAAGCCGAGGTCGGCGGTTCCGTAGCCGTACGTGCCGGCGCTGAGATCCGGGGGGACGGACGTCATGAGAGCGCGTCGGCGGGGAGGATCTGGCCGAGGTGGTGGCGGAGGTGGGCGCCGTAGTCCCGCATCAGGTCGTCGAGCGTGGCGGGCACGCCGGCGGGGAACGGCTGCCACGCGATCTCGTCGAGGTTGTGGCGCTCGTACTCCCGGAACCGAACGGCGGCGGGCACGGCGTCCATCACGCGGACGAGGTGCGTGTTGTACATCCACCACAGCGTGACGAGCGACGGCCAGTCGGCCTCGCGGTAGCGCTGCGTCTGGACCCATGCGTCCTGCTCGTAGCCGGGGAAGACGAGGTCGTCCTGCTCCTGCGCGCGGACGAACCGCTGGTGGTTGTTCGCCGCCGAGTCGATGAGGTGGCCGAGGGTCTCCTTCGGCGACCAGCGGTTCGGGCTCGGGCGCTGCGTCACGTCATCGTCGGCGAGGCGGAGGAGGGCGGGGGCGGCCCGCTCCACGAGGTCGTGGAGGCGAGCGATGAAATCGTCGTCGGGCATATCAATGGGCGGCGTCGAGTCCCAGCGCGTCAGCGAGTGCATCGTCGTGGTCATAGATGTCTTCGTGGAAGGCGAGGCCGGCGTCGCCGTCGGCCGTCGCGGTGAAATAGACGAGGTGGACGGGGAGCGGCTCGGGCAGGGCGACGGGCTGCGTGGCGTGGCCGTCGAGCGCGGCGTCCACCTTCTCCGGCGTCCACCCGTGCCAGCCGAGGAGCTGGCGGGCGAGCTCGCGGGGCTCGGCGGCGCGGATGCAGCCGTGCGAGTAGGCCCGGCTGGGGCGCGAGAAGAGGCGCTTCTGGTTCGTGTCGTGGATATAGATGTCGTCCGCGTTGGGGAAGGCGAACTTCACCTCGCCGAGCGGATTCGCCGGGCCGGCCGACTGCACGAAGCGGTACGTCCCTGCACCCGCCGTCTCCCAGTCCACCGTCGCCGGGTCCACGCGGGCGCCGCCGCTGTAGACGTTGTAGCCCCGGCTCGTGAGGTACTCGGCCCCGTTGCGCCGCGCCAGCGGGATCGTCTCGACCGACGCGATCGACGGCGGCACGCCCCACGTCGGGTTGAAGATGACGGCCGTCATCGTGTCGCTGAAGACGGGCGTCTGCCAGCTCTTGAGCCCGATCACGACGTTCATCGCGAGCACGTCCGCCCCGCCTTCGACGACGTGGAGGCGGAACGCGGGGAGGTTGACGAGGACGTGCCGCGCGCCGAGGTCGTCGGGCAGCCAGCGCCAGCGTTCGAGGTTGAGCACGATCGCGCGGGCCCAGTGTTCGGGCGAGCGGTTGAGCGCGTGCCGCGTCGCCGGGTCGAGGTCGCCCGTCGCGTCGAGTCCGTGTTGCTGCTGGAAGCGGCGGACGGCGTCGGCGACGTCACCGGAATAGGCGAAGGCGAGGCTGTCGGGCACGTCGGCGCTGTCGAGCGCGCCGAAGAGGGCGAGGCGCTGGCGGACGAGCGGGACGCGCACGCTCTCGTCGCCGAGCGTGAGGGTGCTGGCGGGGAGGATGATCGGGAGGTCGACATCCGCGGCGGCGCGGGAGCGGGCGAGCGCCGAGCGGAGGTGGTCGTATGCCGCGTGCGGAGGCCGCAGCCCGTCGAGTGCGCCGCCGAGGTCGCCCGATTCGAGCGCGGCGGAGAGGACGGTGGCGAGGTCGCGGTCGCGCCGCGTCGGGTACCACTTCTCGTAGAGCGTCGCCGGGTCGACACGCCCGCGCAGGAGGTGCTCGCCGAGGCGGAGGAAGGCGTCGGTGAGGAGGAGGTCGCGGTCGGCGACGGCCTCGGGCGAAGCTTCGGCCGAGGCGAACGCCGTGCGGAGTTGGGCGAGGCGGTACGCCTCGGGGTCGAGCCCGTCGTTCGCGCTGTCCTCGATGAGCGCGAGGAATGCTTCGCCGTGGCCGCCCCATGCGGCGGTGTGGCCGCGCTCGGCGTAGAACCGGAACAGGTCGGCGTGCACTTCGACGCGTTCGCCCCCGATCTGGGCGGTGCCGCTCGCGGTGTCGAGGCGGGCGCGGAGGGCGTCGCTCGGGGCGGGGGACGAGGCCTCGGCCGGGGCGGCGAGGGCGAACAGGACGAGCGCGACGAGCGGGCGGAAAGCGGGGTGCATGGGGGGCGGCGTGCGTGGAGGGGCGGAGGCGCGGAAGCTAGAGCGAATACGGCTCCGACGCTAGCACGCCCGTCCCTATTCCCGAAGGAGATCGCTGTACGACACGGCGACGAGGTCGCGCTCACGGACGCCGAGCGCGGCGAGCATCCGCTCGCACTGCGCCCGCAGCACCCCTTCGGTCCGGTGAGTATCGTCCGCTATCGCCTCAACTTCAACGAACGATCCCAATCCTTCCACCCGGTCGAGGTGGACTTTGACATTCCCGACGAAGTAGATCTCCCGCGTCTTGTCCACGACGACGAGCACGCCGAGCGCTGCGGTGAGTGCGGCTTTGAGCGCTGAGGCGTCCGGGCCGGTCGGGTAGAGCGTTACGTCGGAACGCTTCGGACCGGCGGCGTCCGGGCGGTCGTAGTGGATGAGGGCGCGCTCGACGGTGCCTTCGCGGAGCTTGAGGCGCCCGTGTGGGACGCGGAAGTACGTGTCGATCTGCCGGTCCACGTCGGGGCCGGTGGCATGCTGTTCGGCGAGGACGGCGCGGGCGCGGTCGAGAGCCTGCCCTGAGCCTGGCGATGGATCGGCGCAGCGGGCTTTGAACTCGACGTTGAGGTGCTGCATCGGGCGGAAGATTTTCGGCGATGGGGAGAAACCGGGACGGTCGGGAGTATAGCGCCCGCCTCCTTTCCATCCGCCCCGCCGATGCCGTTCTCCCAAGCCCGTCTCGACTTCGACCCGTCCCGCGACGGGTTCGCCTTCCCCAACTCGTTCCGCTGGACCGAGCCCGACCTCGTCTACCTCCACCGAATGCTCCGCCCGGTCGCAGGACCGGGGGTGGCGGCGTTGCCCGCCGTGGGCGGTGCGGTCTCCGGCGGGTGGCGAGGGCTCGCGGCCGGCACAGCGGTCGGGGCGGGGCTCGCGTGGGCCGGGCTCGCGCCCGCGCTCGTCCGGGCGAGCGCGCAGCGGTGGCCGTCGTTCGGGCTCTGCGGCGGGATGGCGCTCGCGGCGGCCGAGCGCTGGCCGCGCCGCGCCGGGCTCCCCACGGCTGAGCTGCAAGCAGACCGGCTGCGTCCCCTGCTCTGGCGGCGGCAAGCGGACACGCTCCGCGCCGCCGCCCCGACGTTCCTCCGCTATTGGCTGTCCGCCCGGCTCGGCCGCGCGCGGTTCGGCGATGCCCTGCTCAGCGAATGGACCACGATCCGGGGGCAGATCGACGCGGGGCGGCCCGTCGTGCTCGGGCTCGTCGGCGATGCGCCGGACCCGTTCGCGCAGCATCAGGTCCTCGCCTTCGGCTACGCCGGCACCGACACGCGCGGCACGCTCTCGGTCTACGACCCCAACAGCCCCGGCGTGGAGCTGGAGATCGCCTTCACCGTCGCCGACGGCCGCGCCCGCATCACGACGGATCTTCCGACCGGCCCAACGCGCTCCGGCGGCTACCACATCAGCACGAGGCCGGGCCGGCTCGACATGGTGTTCGCCGTCGACGTTTAGCCGGGTTCGGGCGGGGGGCGACGGTTCCGCTCCCGGCGGAGGAGCTGCTCGATCTTCTTCCGCAGCGTGATGTTCTCGAACACAACGCCCACGCACCGCTCCGGCATCGGGAACGCCTTCACGGCGAAATACCCCCGCTGGACACGCTCGTCCCCTTCGTACTCGAACGACCCGAGGTTGACCGATGGGTCGCCGAGGCTCACGTCGGCATACGTCTGGGGCAGGTCCGTGCCCCGGAGCGCCGGGAACGCCTCATCAATCGTCTGGCCGACGAGGAGGTCGAGGTCGGTGCCGGTGTAGCGCGATGCCACCGCGTTCGCGTAGACGAGGGTGAGGCTGCTGGTCTCCTCGGGGACGACGAGGTGGTAGATGAGCAGGCCCGTGTTGAGCGCGTCGAAGAGCGATGACACGGCGGTGACGACGGACTGCACGCCGGGCGGGAGGTCGGGGGCCATGAGCGGGGGGGTGAGGGGGAGTTCCTGCTGCGCGGGCGCGCGACGCCCGGATGGCAGCAGGCTCCGGTGTAAACCTGCCCTGATGATAACGACCGTGGCCGATGCGAGGTTGCGGCGGGCCGTCTCCGCGGCGGCGGTCAGCCCCTCGCCGAGAGGTCGAGATCCTGGAAGTAATACAGACAGAACTTCAGCTTCTTCGCCTTCAGCGGGCCGAAGCCCGGCAGCTTCCGCAGCCGCTTCTCCACCGTCGCGAGGTCGGCCCCGTCGGCCCACAGATTCGCGGCGTCGCCATCGTATTCGTCGGCGAGGAGGCGGGCGACGGCCTGCGTCCGGTCGGCCATCGTGTTCGTGAATCGATGGACGGCCGGTGACTGGGCGAACACCTCTTTAAAGGCGTCGGCGTCGTGATCCGCGATCCGGCGCATCTCGAAGTGGCCGAGTCGCTGCTTCAGCTTGAGCGGGCCGCAGAACGCCGTCTCGGCGAGCACGCGCTGGTCGAAGAGGAGGCCGAGCACGACGGCGTTCGCGTCGTCGCGGAGGAACTGGTCGGCGTCGGGGTCCTTCGTGGCGGTGCCTTCTTGCTGGAGCCGGTCCAGCATGCGGACGAGCCCGCCGTCGAGTTCGGAGTAGTCGGCTGCAATCGACATAGAATCAGAGGTAGGGACGCCCCGCCGGGGCGTCTGCACGGTCGGCGATGGGGAGCGAATCGGAGGGAGAGACGCAGCATGCTGCGTCTGTACGGGTCGGCGGTGGGACGCGTCCCCTCACCCCTCGCGGAGCCAACGGGCGAGGTCTTTGGCGAAGTAGGTGAGGATGAGGTCGGCGCCGGCGCGACGGATGGCGGTCGTGGCTTCGAGCGCGGCGGCGCGGAGGTCGAGCCAGCCGCGCTCGGCGGCGGCGTGGAGCATGGCGTACTCGCCCGAGACGTGGTAGGCGGCGATGGGCACGTCGGTGATCTCGCGAACGCGGTAGATCACGTCGAGGTAGGCGAGCGCGGGCTTGACCATCACCATATCGGCGCCCTCGTCGAGGTCGAGGAGAACTTCGCGCAGGGCCTCGCGGGCGTTCGCCGGGTCCATCTGATACGTCTTTTTGTCTGTCGGCACGCCGGCTTTCTGGCGCGGCGCGGAGTCGAGCGCGGCGCGGAACGGGCCATAGAACGACGAGGCGTACTTCGCGGCGTACGAGAGGATCGCGGTGCGGCTGAAGCCCGCTTCGTCGAGCGCGGTGCGGATGGCGGCGACGCGGCCGTCCATCATGTCGCTCGGCGCGATCACGTCGGCCCCGGCCTCGGCCTGCACCACGGCCATCCGGGCGAGCGCGTCCAGCGACTCGTCGTTCACCACGTAGCCGTCCCGGACGATGCCGTCGTGGCCGTCCGACGAGTACGGGTCGAGCGCAACATCGCTGACGATGACGAGGCCGGGGACGGCGGCTTTGACGGCGCGAATCGCGCGCGGGAAAAGGCCGTTCCGGTTCGTGCCCTCGCTGCCCATCGCGTCTTTAAGCGCGTCCGGGAGGGCGGGGAAGAGGGCGACGGCGGGGATCCCGAGGTCGAACACTTCCTGCGCTTCCTCGACGAGCCGGTCGATCGAGAAGCGGAACTGCCCGGGCATCGCGTCCACCGGCTCGCGCTTGCCCTCGCCGTCGATCACGAAGAGAGGCATGATGAGGTTGTCGGTGGAGAGCCGCGTCTCGCGGGCCATCCGGCGGATAGTGTCGGTGCGTCGGAGCCGGCGCGGGCGGTGCAGGGGAGGGGGCATCGGGGTGGGGAAGACCGTAGGGGCGCAGCACGCTGCGCCCGAGGTGGGGAATGGTGTCAGTCGTACTGCGTGAGCCGGAGCCAGGCGCGGCGGTAGCGGTCGAGCCGCTCGCGGTCGCGCTCGGTGAGGTCGCCGAGGCGGCGGACGTCGAGGTTGTCGTCGATGTCGGCGAGCTTGACGCGGCGGGCGATGGGGTGGACGGCGGCGCGCTCGATGAACGCCTCGTACAACTCGCCCTCGCGCCGTGTCAGGCAATCGATGGCCGTGACGACGTCGTCGGCGAAGCCGCGCGCGCGGAGGGCGTCGAGCGTCCAATCCGAGTCCTCGACCACGTCGTGGAGCACGGCGGCGATCTGCGCGGGCTCGTCGCGGAACTGCGCCATGAGCCGGAGCGGGTGGAGGACGTACGGCTGCCCGGCCTTGTCGGTTTGCCCGCGGTGCGCGGCGACGGCGATCTCGATCGCGTCTTCGATGCCCGCGCTCATGCGTTCACTTTTTTGCGCCACGTCGAGCCCTGCGGCGAGTCCATTACCTCGACCCCGAGCGCGTCGAGCTCGTCGCGAATGGCATCGGCGCGGGCGAAGTCTTTGGCGGTGCGGGCGGCGACGCGCTCGGCGATGAGGGCGTCCACCTGCTCAGCGAGCGGGTCGGCGGCATCGGCGGGCGCGCCGTCACCTTCGTGATTTACGATCCCGAGGAGGGCGTTGACGCGGTCGAGGAACGACTTCGCCGCGCGGGCCGAGGGCGCGTTGAGGTCGTGGGCCGAGATGTGGCCGACGCCGGCGAGCACTTCGCGAAGGGCGACGGGCGTGTTGAGGTCGTCGCAGAGCCCGGCGAGCGCGTCGTCGTAGGCGTTGTCGAGCAGCTCTTCAAGGGCGCGGTCCTCGTCGCGCGCGTCGCCGCCGGCGGCCTCGCCCTGCGGGATCAGCACGTCGTAGGCGTGGCGGATGCGGGCCGTGAGCTTGACGGCGGCCTTGAGGTTCTTCTCGGTGAAGTTGAGCGGTTTCCGGTAGTGCCCCGAGATGAGGGCGTAGCGGACGGCGAGTGGGTCGATCCCGCGCCCGCCCTCGCTCTCGGGTGCGACGAGGTCGCGAACGGTGAAGAAGTTGCCGCTCGACTTCGCCATGCGCTCGCCCTCGACGCGGAGGAAGCGGGTGTGGAGCCAGACGCGGGCGAAGGGCTGTCCGGTCAGGCTCTCGGCCTGCGCGATCTCGCACTCGTGGTGCGGGAAGATGAGATCCTCGCCCCCGGTGTGCACGTCGATCGTCTCGCCGAGGTACTGCCGCGCCATGACCGAGCACTCGATGTGCCAGCCGGGGAAGCCCCACGGCGTGCCCTCGGCGAACGGGCTGTACCACCGCATGAGGTGGCCGGCCTGATCCGTCGTCGTCTTCTTCCAGAGAGCAAAGTCCCGCGGGTCCCGCTTCGCCGCGTCGGTGACGACGGCGCGGGTCTCGGCCGCCGCGCCCGTCGCCAGCCCCTCGGCGTCGCGGTTGCCGCTGAGCTTGCCGTAGTCGGGGAAACTCGGGACGTGGAAGTAGACGCCGTCGGCGGTCTCGTAGGCGTGACCGGCTTCGATGAGGGCCTCGACGGCTTCGATCTGCTCGCGGACGTGCTCGGTGGCGCGGGGGCGGACGTCGGGCTCCAGCAGGTTCAGCGCGCGCCAGTCGTCGAGGAGCGCGTCGGTGTAGTGGCGGGCGAGGTCCCACACGTTCTCGAACCCCTCGCCCTCCTTCGAGCGCAGTGCCTTCGCCATCTTGTCCTCGCCCGAGGCGTCGGCGATGTCGTCGTCGGTGAGGTGGCCGACGTCAGTGACGTTGCTCACCATGCGTGTCCGCCAGCCGAGCGCCCGCGCCGTCCGCAGGAGGAGGTCGGTCGTGAGGAACGTGCGGAAGTTGCCGATGTGGGCATAGGAGTAGACCGTCGGACCGCAGGAGTAGACGCGGAGGAGCGGGTGGCCCTCCGCATCGCGCTGCGTGGGCTCGACGGGCTCGGCCTGCCGGGTGAGGGTGTTGTAGAGCGTCAGCTCGGGCGAGGTGTCCATACAGAAGAAGGAGGTGTCGGGGGATCAGTCGGCGTAGCGCTTGGCGGCCTGCTGCATGCGCTGGAGCATCGAGGCGAGGCCGCCCTGCCGCGCGGGCGTGAGGCTGTCGGCGAGGCCGGCGTCGCGGATGAACGCGGGGTCCACGGCGAGGACGGTCTCAGGCGTCTCGTCGTTGAGCCCGTTGACGAGCATCGCGACCATGCCTTGCGCGATCTGGCCCTCGGCGGCGGCGCGGAAATGCATCGTCCCGCCCCGGTGCTGCGCGTCGAGCCAGACGCGGGAGACGCAGCCGGGGACGAGGTACGTGCTCACCTTGCCCTCGGCGGGGTAGTCGCCGAGTTCTTTGCCGTAGTCGAGAAGGAGGAGGTAGCGCGCCGTCTTGTCGTCGAGCGAGCCCAACTCGTCCACGTAGGTCTGGAGCTTCGGGGGGAGAGTCGTCGTGGAGTCAGGCATAGCAGGGCAGGGTTGGCGGCGTTCAATTCTATCGACTAACACGGGACCGTGCCGCTGAGGTCCGTGCCACGCGGGTGAAGATGGGGCGGAATCCCCTGTCAGTGCCGCGAACCTCGGGCCGGGCCGCGCGGTTGACAGCGTTCCCCTCTCGCCGTTACGCATGTCTCCGTCTCCCGATCTCCCCGCTGCCGACCCGCAGGGCACCGCCGAAGCCGCCGGGCTCGTCTACGTCACCGACGCCGAGCCCGGCCTCGCGCGCCGCCGCCGCGGGCGCGGCTTCTCGTACCACGACCCCGACGGCGACCTCGTCCCCGACGCCGAGCGCGACCGCGTCGAAGCGCTCGCGATCCCGCCCGCGTGGGACGAGGTCTGGATCTGCCCGCTCCCCAACGGCCACCTCCAGGCGACGGGCCGCGACGAGAAAGGGCGCAAGCAGTACCGCTACCACGAGCGGTGGGGCGAGGTGCGCGGCCGGGTCAAGTTCGACCGGATGGTCCCGTTCGGCGAGGCGCTGCCGGCGCTCCGCAGCCGCGTCGAGAGCGACCTCGGCCGCAAAACGCTCGACCGCGATAAGGTCCTCGCCCTCGCCGTCCGCCTCCTCGACCAGACCCTCATCCGCATCGGCAACCCCGAGTACGCCGAGGCCAACGACTCCTACGGGCTCACCACGCTCCGCGACCGCCACGTCGCCTTCGACGGGGCCGAGGTGCGGTTCTCGTTCGTCGGCAAGAGCGGGAAGGAGCAGGAGGTCGCGCTCAAGGACCGGAAGCTCGCCCGCCTCGTGAAGCGGTGCCGCGACATCCCCGGCTACACCCTCTTTCAGTACTACGACGGCTCCGACAAGGACGCCATCGGCTCCGGCGACGTGAACGCGTACCTCCGCGAGACGACGGGGGCGGCGTTCAGCGCCAAAGATTTCCGGACGTGGGGCGGCACCGTGCTCGCCGCCAAAGCCCTCCGCGCGCGCGGCGAGGCCGAGGACGAGACCGCCGCCGACCGCCACTGCCTCGACGTGGTGAAGGAGGTGGCGGCCGGGCTCGGCAACACCGTCGCCGTGTGCCGGAAGTATTACGTCCACCCCGACATCGTCGCGGCGTACTGCGAGGGCGGCCTGCTCGACGCGATGAAGCGGCGGAACGCGGGCAACACGCCGTCGGGGTTAGAGCCGGCCGAGGCCGCCGTGCTGAGCGTGCTGAAGGACCGGCTCCCAAGCTAGCGCACGAGCATCACCTTCTGCGCCTGCCGCCCGCCGCCCGCTTCGAGCACGACGAGGTAGATCCCGATCGGTAGGCCCGCCGCGTCGAAGGCCGTTGTGTGGTCGCCCGCCGCGAGCGGGCCCTCGGCCAGCGTGCGCACCCGGCGGCCGAGCACGTCGTACACCGCGAGGCGGACGGGTCCGGGCTCGGCGAGGGAGAACGCGACCGTCGCGCGGTCGCGCGCGGGGTTGGGGTAGACGGCGTGGAGCCGGAGCGTGCTCGGGTTGGCAGCGTGGCCCTCGCTGGCGACGGGCAGCCGCGCGTCGAAGAGGGAGCCGTCGTCGTAGGCGGCTTGCACGCGGTCGCTCGCAGCGCGGAGTTCGGTGATGGAGTCGAGGTTGCTGGTCCCCTGCGCGAAGAGGAACGCGATGTCGAACATGCGCGCCTCGCCGGGTTGGAGCGAGAACGGCGGCGCGGTGGGGATGATGCGGTGGTTACCTCCCGAGTTGGCTCCGCCCTCGCAGTTGTTGGTGTTGCTCCAGCACTCGTTCGCGACCGGGTCGCCGGGAAACGCCCAGACCGTGACGGGGCCATCCGTCCCATATCCAATCCCTGAGGCCGTCTGGGGTGTACCATCGTTCCAGAGCCCCCGCTGCGTGCGATCTATTTCAATTTTGAGGCGGGGGTCGCTCAATGGGCCTGATGAGTTAGTGGCATAGCGGAAGCTTCCCAACCCGGCGCCGAGGAAATCGAACCCGGCGGCCGGAGGGACGCCGTAGCGGCTGTCCGTCTCGCTCGCGTTGTAGTAGTAGCCGAGGCCGCGCGTCGTGTCGACGCCTTCGTATTCATCCGACACATCTCCCATGTCGGTATCGGCCCAGACGGAGAGGCGGGCGTCTTCGAGCGGGAGCGTGTTCCGGTTGACGAGGCGGTAGCGGTAGAACGTCGCCTGGTCGAAGGCGGCGTCGGGGCTGGAGATGGCGAAGGCCGTCGCCTGCACCTCCAGCCCGATCGGTTCGGACTCGGACCGCACGTGCTCGTTGCCGACATCGTTCATCACCCAGAACGCCGTCTGACTCCCGTAGATGCGCGGCCGGTCGCCGCCTGCCAGGTTGTAGTTGCCGCTCACTCCGTCGCCATCGACCACTTCGGCGCCGAGTTCGGCGGGCCACTCGGCGAGGTCGGCCGTGGCGATGCCGGTGGCGTCGTACGCCTGCACGTCGAGCGTGCTCACCACCCAGATCCGGTCCCAGTCCGAGCAGTCGTCGGGATCGGGGAGCGTGGCTCCGTCTTCCAACGGGCCGGGCCACAGGTCGAAGTCGAGGAACGTCGCTGCCGCCACGCGGAGTTCGCCACCGACCGTGCCGCCGACCCACAGGTTCGCTGCGAAGATGGCGGTGTTACCGGACTCTTTCGGAACGACGTACGCGCTCTGCACGAAGCCGCCGTCGGCGGGTCCGTAGAACAAGTTGCCGTTGTTGAGGAGCGTGGCCCGGACGTCGCTGATGTCGAGGTCGGCGGAGGCCGTCCCGGGGTCGCAATTGCCGGGCGTCTGCGCGAGGGGAGATGCGGCGGCGAGGAGGAGAAGGGCGATGGCCGTAGCGGAGAGGCGCATAGGGGGCACGGAAGGAATAGTCGGTTCTTTCGGTTAGGATAGCAAGCACGTCAGAGAGCCTCAAGGGAGGCATCGGGAAGTGCCTCGGCGTCGGCGGCGGGCGCGTCGGGGCTCTCGGCGCGATTCGGTTCGGTGGGAGGGGCGAGGCATCTTGCTTGTTGAGGGCACGCCGCCTACCTTCAGACTCACGCCGGGAGCGCGTGTGTCTGAAGGAATTACTAACGTCCCGAATCGAGCTATGCCGATCAAGCTGCTGGTGACCCACTCCGGGGATAACAATGCCGCGCCGGACGAGTACGTCTTCGACCAGGAGACGGTGATGATCGGGCGGGACAACGCGAACCTCCTCACGCTTCCGGACCCGGCCCGCGTCGTGAGCAAGCACCACGCGGAGATTCGCGAGTCCGACGCCGGCTTCGAGCTCGTCGACCTCGGCAGCAAGAACTTCACCTACCTCAACGGGAAGCGGCTGACCTCGGGCCAGCCCACGCTCCTCAACCCCGGCGACCGCTTCAAGATCGGCGAGTTCGAGGTCCAGTTCTTTCCCGAAGCCCCGAGCGCGCCCGAGGAGCAGCGGACGGTCTTCATCGCGAGCTTCGAAAACCCGTTCGAAGCGTCGGCCGATAAGCTGGCCGAGGTGCTCGGCAACCTCCGCCGGGTCTACGCCGGGGCCGACGCCGGGCAGCGCACGCACGCGCTCCGCGACGCGCTCGAATCCGCGATGATCGGCGGCGGCGACGAGCCGGGCGTGATCGTGGCGAAGCTGCTCGGGGGCGATGCGATGGCCGGGGGGACGGCGTCCGAACCGTTCCCCGCGCCGCCGGCTGCGCTTCCGTACGCTCCGCCACCCGCTCAGGCCGCCCCGCCGGCGGCCCCGGCGAAAGGAGGAGACCCCTTCGCTCAGACCTCGGCGTCGGCGTTCCAGCCGTTCATGCCGCCGTCGGTCCTCCCGGCCGACCTCCCGCCTCAGCTCCCGCCTCAGGCCCCGCCTCAAGCGCCGCCGCCTCAAGCGGCACCGCCGCCCAGCCCGCAAGCCCCGGCGTACACGCCGCCCACCCCTCCGCCCGCTCCCGCGTACGCCCCGCAGGGCGGGCCGGCCCCGGCGGGCGGCCGCGTGTTCGACACGCTCGTCGAGGCCGTCGCCAAGCTCGCGCCCATCCCGTGGCGCTTCCGGCACGAGTTCATCGGGCAGACGATCGTGCAGTCCAGCGAGTCGACGTTCGTGTACGAGATGAACGCCACCGAACTGAAGGCCTATCTGACCGAGCCCCACCCCGACCCGAGCGAGCAGGAGCGCCGGCTCGCGGCGCTGACCGAGGCCACCGACGCCGTCGCCGTGCACCAGCTCGCCATGCTCGACGGGTACAAAGCGAGCGTGCAGCAGGGCGCCAAGCGGCTGCTCGACGAGGTCGACCCCGCGCCGATCGAGGCCGAGGTGGAAGGCAGCGGCGCGATGTACAAAGTGGCCCAGTTCCGCAGCCCGGTCGTGCTCGACCGGCTCAAAGAGATCCACCGCGAGCTCGGCGGCGAGGACTGGTCGGTGGCCGAGCGGCGGGCGTTCCGGCCCGCGTTCATCAAAGCCTACCTCGCCCGCATGACCCGCCGCAAGCTGTAACTCTCCGCTCTCCCCTGTTGAACTCTCCCCGACCTATGCCCTTGCGTTCCCTCTCGCACCGCGTCCTCCACGTGCTCCTCTTCGCGGGCGTGTTCGCCGTTTTCTCTGGGTGCCGGAGCTCGGCTCCGCCGCCGCCGCCGCCGCCGGAGCCGCCGCTGACGGTGACGGTCGTGGGGGGGAGCGACCTCAACGGGGGCGGCAACGCCGCCGTGCTGCGGATCTACCAGCTCGCCGGCGACGCCAACTTCCAGCGCGCGCCCGTCCAGGCATTCTGGCAGAGCGACGAGCAGGTACTCGGCAGCGAGCTCCTCGGCGCCAAGCGCGAGGTGCTCCTGTTCCCCGAGAGCACCGAGATCGTCCGGATCGTCCTCGACGAAAAAACGCAGTTCCTCGCGATCGCGGCCGACCTCCGGGACCCCGACCCCGACCACTGGCGCGAGATCTACCCGGTCTCCGACGTGCGGGGTAAGGCTATGGCTGTGGTCGTCGGTGAGAACCGGCTCTTCGTGCGCGTGGAGTGAGCGAGGGCCGGCAGGAATAGGCTTGAGAAGCGCTCGGTTTCTCGTACTTTATGCCGAAAGGCGGACGCGCGCGGATGGGCCGCGCGCTCAGGATTAGATCGGACCCACTATGGCGCAGGAGCGCAGCAAAGTTGTCTGGTACGAGGGGATGACCCTCGACCCCCACCACCTCCAACAGTGGGACCGCTACCACCGCGACGTGCTCAACGCGCGCGTCGGCGCGATGATGCGGCACGGGTGGGGCGTGACGGCGCTCTCGATCGACGAGGAGCGGCTGGCGAACGGGGAGGTCGCCCTCCTGCGGTGCGCCGGCGTGATGCCCGACGGCTTCCCCTTCGACCTCCCCAGCGATGGGCCGCTGCCCGAGCCGCGGAGCATCGCCGAGAGCTTCGCCGCGACGGGCTCCGGCATGTCGATCCTGCTCTCGCTCCCGGCCGAGCGGCCGAGCGGAGGCAACGTCGCTCGCAACGGCGCCGCCGCTGCCCGCGCGACCCGCTACGCCTCCACCTCTGTCAAGCTCCCCGACGAGAACACGGGGGCCGACGAGCGCGAGGTCGAGGTCGCCCAGCCGAAGTTCCGCATCGGGTTCGCGAGCGAGGGGCTCCAGGAGTTCACCTCGATCCAGATCGCCGAGGTCACCCGCAACGACTCGGGGCTGTTCGAGCTGCGCGAGTCGTTCGTGCCGACGTGCCTCAGCATCGGGGCCTCGGCGCGGCTGATGCAGCTCGCGCGGCGGGCGCTCGAACTCCTCGTCGCTCGGAGCACGACGCTCGCCGAGCGGTGGCGCGGCGTCACGCAGCAGCGCGAGCTCTCGCCGGCCGACCTCACGGTCCTCGGGCTCCACCTCGCCGCGAGCACCTACGTCCCCCTCCTGAACCACCACCACGCCGGGGCGGGCAGCCACCCCGAAGCGCTTTACACGACGCTCCTCGCCCTCGCCGGCCATCTCACCGCCTTCACCCCCGGTGTCTCGACGGCCCCCCGCGACTACCCCGTCTACAACCACGCCGACCTCACGGCCTGCTTCGGCGCGCTCGACGCGATCCTGATGGAGGTGCTCGGCGGCGCCGCGCCGAAGGCGAACTACCACCGGATCCCGCTCGAAGAGCAGCGCGAGAACCTTTACGTCGCCCGCCCGGACGGGGCCCTCCTCGAGAAAGCGCAGTTCTTCCTCATCGCCCGCACCGACGTGATCCCCGAGGCGCAGCTCACCCAGACGCTGCCGCAGATGATCCGCGTCGCCTCGCCGGACACGATCGACGCCGTGCTCCGCAGCTACACGCGGGCGCTCAGCGTGGACCACACGAACCGCCTCCCGTCCGGTGTCCCGATGGACGACAAGGCGACGTATTTCCAACTCCAGAAGCGGGGGCCGTTCTGGGAGGCCATCCAGCAGAGCGGCGGCATCGCCCTCTTCATCCCCGCCGAGTTCAGCAGCTTGCAGATGGAACTCATCGCCGCCTGATCCTGACGATCTATGCCCTCTTTCGCTGCGGATACGTCCTCGCTCCGCGTCAGCTTCGACGAGGCTGGCGGCCGGCTCGCCGACGTCTACGCCCCGTGCTTCACCCTCACCCTCCAGCTCCGCGCCGGGCACGAGTTCGGCGACTCCGAGGTGCTGCGGAGCAAGATCAAAGGCCTCCTCGACAAGACGCGCCGCGAGGCCGTCCGCACCGGCCACGCGCCGGAGGACGTGCGCGAGGCCGAATTCGCCCTCGTCGCCTTCCTCGACGAGACGCTGCTTTCGTCGGACTGGAGCCAGAAAGACCGCTGGCTCGCCAAGCCGCTCCAGCTCGAGCTCTTCAACCGCTACGACGCGGGCGAGGAGTTCTTCCACCGGCTCGACGGGCTCCGCGCCAACCCCAGCCTCCACGCCGAGGTGCTGGAGGTGTACTACCTCTGCATGGCGCTCGGCTTCAAGGGCAAGTTCCAGCTCCACGGGCAGGAGCAGCTCCGCGGGCTGATCGAGGAGACGCAGGCCGAGGTGGCGCGTCAGCCGGGCATGAACGCGACGACGCTCGCCCCGCACGGCCAGCCCCGCGACACCGTCGCCGACGAGGTGAAGAGCCGGGTGCCAGCGTGGGTGTTCGTCGCCGTCGCCGTCGTGCTCAGTTTCGTCGTCTACCTCGGCATGAGCTTCTACATCTCCAGCACGGCCGACGAGGTGGCCCAAGACATCGAGTTCGTGATTCAAGACCCCTAAGCGCTCCGGCGCTGCCGGCGAGCCCGTTGTTCCGCATCGCGCCCGCCTCTCCGCTTTCCCGACGCACCGCCCGCCTCCCGATCGAGGCGAACCGCAACCGTTGAATCCATGAAGTGGCTGTTTAAGATGTTCACGAGTCGGGGCTTCCTGATCGCACTGGGGCTCGTGGTGCTGGTCGCGGTCGTCGCGCTCGGCGGGCTCATGCTGGCGTGGTCCCCGGTCGTGACCGGCCTCGTGCTCCTCGTCGTCGTCCTCGTGGTCGGGCTCGTGGTGCTCCTCGTGCGGATGCGGGCGACGAAGGCCGCGAGCGGGCTCGAGCAGCAGATCATGGCGCAGGCCCACGCCCAGCAGCTCAGCGTCCGGCCCGACCAGCAGGCCGAGATCGAGCGGCTCCAGCAGGACCTGGAGCGGGCCATCGAGACGCTCAAGCAGTCGAAGCTCGGGAAGAAGGGGTGGATGCCGGGCGGCGGGAAGGCCGCGCTCTACGCCCTCCCGTGGTACCTCTTCATAGGCCCGCCGGGCTCGGGGAAAACGACGGCGATCACGCAGTCCGGGCTCAACTTCCCCGTCGGGACCAACCGCGTGCGTGGCGTCGGCGGAACGCGGAACTGCGACTGGTTCTTCACCGACCAGGCGATCCTCCTCGACACGGCTGGCCGCTACGTCACCGAGTCCGAGGACACCGAGGAGTGGCTCGCTTTCCTCGACACGCTGAAGAAGCACCGGAAGGAGCGGCCCATCAACGGCGTCCTCGTCGGCATCGCCCTCGACGAGCTCGCCGACGCCTCGCCCGCCGAGATCGAGCGCCACAGCGAGACGATCCGCGCCCGCATCGACGAGCTCGTGAAGCACCTCGGCCTCCGCTTCCCCGTCTACCTCCTCTTCACGAAGGCCGACCTCCTCCAGGGCTTCGTCGAGTTCTTCGGCGAGTTCGGGCGGAAGGAGCGCGAGGCGATCTGGGGCGCGACGCTCGACGACGACCCGAAGACGGCCCCCCGCGCCGTGTTCGAGCAGGAGTTCGACGCGCTCGCGGGGGCGCTCTCCAGCTTCCGCTCGAAGCGGCTCCGCCGCGCGATGAAGCGCGAGGACCGGAAGCTCGTCTACAACTTCCCCCTCCAGTTCGCCGGGCTCAAAGAGAACCTCGCCCGCTTCGTCGAGGGGCTGTTCCAGCCGAACCCGTACCAGGAGACGCCGATCTTCCGCGGGTTCTACTTCTCCAGCGGGACGCAGGAAGGCGTGCCGATCGACCTCGTGATCCGCGCGATCGAGGCCGAGTTCGGCCTCCCGCCCGACATCGCCCCGCTCGACGTGGCGACTGAGGCGAAGAGCTACTTCATCAAAGACGTCTTCACCGACGTCGTGGTGCCGGACCGGCCGCTCGCGCGGCGGACCTCGCGCGCGGCCTCGCAGCAGCGCCTCGCGAAGGCGGGCACGTCGATTGCCGCCGTCGTCCTCCTCATCCTCTTCCTCCTCGCCACGTCGCAGGCCCTCGTCCGCAGCAAGATCGACCTCAACAGCGTGAGCGAGGCCTCGGCTGCCGCCGCGACCGTCCGGTGGGACGAGAGTCGGCCGAGCACCGAGGACCTCGAAAAGATTCAAGGGCTACGCGCCGAACTCGACCGGCTCGACGGGGGCCCGCCGCTCCTCCAACTCGGCCTCAACCGGCGGGGGACCGTGCTCGAACCGGCCCGCCGGCTCTACCGCGCGAGGGCGCGTGCCTTCGTCGAGGCGTACCCCCTCGCCGCGCTCCGCCGCAACCTCGCGATCGCGTCGACGGCTCAGGACGATCCCCTCGCCCGGCAGAACACGTACGACGACCTCAAGGCGTACCTCCTCATGACGAGCGAGGCCGCCCGGCTCACGGAGGACCCCGAGGCGAACTTCCTCCAGCGCTACCTCGCCGACGTCACGCGGACCTCACTCTACGGGCCCGACTCCACGGCCGTGCTCCCCGCCGCCGCGATGCAGATCGACGAGCAGGTGGCGGCGTTCGTGAGCGCACTGCGCGAGGGCGAAGCGCAGCCCTTCTCGCCCGACGAGCCGACGGTCGGCCGCGTTCGCTCGCTCATCTACGAGCAGCCGACGATCGCCGGCGTCTATGCCCGCATCCGCAGCGAGGGGAACGCCACGCTCCCCGAGTTCCGCCTCGCCGACGCGATCCCCGGCCGCTTCCTCAGCATCTTCCAGACCGGCGGCGATGAGGCCGAGGGGCTCGGCGGCCCGCGCGTCCCCGGCTTCTTCACCCAGCGCGGCTGGCAGGAGTTTGCGAAGGCGGCGTTCGAGGAGGAGAGCGAGGACCCCTCGCGCGACGACTGGGTGATGGGCCGGACCTCGGGCACGCTTCCGCCCGAGATGATGGACCCCGCGCTGATGCTCGACCGCTTGCAGTCGACGTACTACGCCGAGTATGCCGCCGCGTGGCAGCAGTTCATGCGCAACGTCCGCTACGACTCGTTCGGCGACGCCCGCGACGCCGTCCGCACGCTCGACGAGCTCTCGAACACGACGGACTCGCCCCTCCTCTACCTCCTCGCCGCCGTGACCGAGCAGACCTCGTTCGCGAGCCTCGACCTGCCGGGCGGCGACCTCGCCGACGACGTGGCCGACGCCGCGCGCCGTCGCGTCAACCGCGCCGCCCGCCGCGTCATCGGCGGCCGGACGAGCGCGGGGCTCGACAACGGGGAGGAGAGCGCGCACCCCGTCGCCCGGCAGTTCGGCGGGCTCCACGCGTTGCTGGCGCAACAGGCGGCCAGCGGCGGCGGGGCGCCTGAGCTTTACCAGGCGCTCGAAAGCCTCGGCCAAGTCTCCGGCGTGCTCGGCGGGGCCGCGGCCGACCCGGCGCAGGCGGCCGAGTTCGCCGCCGCCATCATCGAGCAGAACGGGGGCGAGCTCGACGGCGCGCTCCGCTCCGTCCGCAACGGCCTCCGCCGCCTTGACGCGGATGTGCGGCGGACGCTCTTCGAGCAGCCGATTGCCGTGGCGTGGGGCTCCATTCTCGGCGCCGCGCAACGCCACCTCAACGACCGCTGGCGCGACGAGGTCGTCGGGCCGTTCAACGCCACGCTCGCCGGGCGCTACCCCTTCGATGCGAGCAGCCCGCAGGAGGCCCCGCTCGGCGACTTCGAGCGGTTCTTCCGCCCGCGCGACGGCACGCTCGCGCTCTTCTACGACGAGGCGCTCGCGCCCTACCTCACGCGCGACGGCCGGCCCCGCGCGTGGGAAGGCCGCTCGATCGGGATCTCGGGCCGGGCCGAGGCCGCGATCAGCCAGGCCCGCGAGATCGGCGAGGCCCTCTTCAGCGGCGGCGCGCTCCAACTCGACTTCGAGATGCAGGCAGAGGTGCCCGAGCGCGACGGTGGCGCCCCGCCCGCGAGCCAGGTCTACATCTCGCTCCACGGGCAAGAGGACGCCTATCGGATGGGCTCCTACCGGCCGTGGGTGCCGTTCTCGTGGCCCGGTCGCCCCGGCGCGCTCCTCTCGATCTCGACGCAGCAGGGCGACCTCCCGGCCAAAGAGTTCACGGGCGACTGGGCGTTGTTCCGGCTCCTCCAGCAGGCGCAGGTCCGCCGCGCCTCGTCCACGCAGTACGAGCTCCGCTGGCCGTTCCGGCAGCCCGGCAGCTACTCCCTCACGGCGCAGTACACCCTCCGCGCCAAGAGCACATCGGCCCCGTTCGGCAACCCCAGCGGGTTCTTCACCTTCGAGCCTCCGCAGACGCTGAACTAGCCGCGGCAGCGGCTCGGCCCTTACCCACCGTCCCCATGCAGGTAGCTTCCCCCGGCGCGTCGTGCTTTGGCAAGCTCCCGACCCACGGCGATTTCCTTCGGTATAACGCGAGCGGTCGGGCCATGCAGGCGTTCGACGCCTGGGTCCAGCAGGGGATCGTCGAGGCGCAGCGTCAGCTCGGGCAAGAGCTCATCCCGGCGTTCGAGCAGGCCGGGACGACGTGCTTCTTCTTCGACGCGCCGAACGTGCCGCACGTCCTCACGGGAGCGTTCCGCCCGAGTCGCGACCGGTCGGGCCGGCGCTACCCGTTCCTCGTGGCCGTCGAGGTCGAGAAGCGGACGGTCGAAGGGCGGCGGATACCGGGGTGGCCCGATCGGTACGAGCGATTTTTCCGCGCGGCGGCCCTGCTCGTCGACGAGGCCGTGGACGGGCGGCTCGAAGAGGGCGAGTTGCCCGAGCGACTCGCCTTCCTCCGAGCGATCCACGACGCCACCCCGTTCTCGGTCGACTACGAGTTCCGGCTCCGGCAGGCCTCCGCCCAGGAGTTGTGGGCGCGGACGTGGGGCGACGCCGAGGACGGCCGGAAGTACGTCCTGCTGAAGAACCTCACCGAGGCCTTCGGCGCCGCCTCGAACGGGCGCTCGGCGAAGCTCCCCGGCGTGCTCGACCTCCCCCTGCCGGTGCCCCCGCGCGGGCTCGACGTGAGCTTCTGGCTAGAGGCGTGCTGGCACCTGCTCGGGTCGCCGCCGGACTACACAGCCGTGTTCTGGACGTCCGTGGGCGCCGCCGCCGAGGCGCGGATGCTCGTCACCTCGGCGCCGCCGCCGGCCGCCGTCTTCCCGCACCTCCTCACGGCCGGGTCCGGCCCCGGCGTGCTCGCGCTCGACGACGCCGCCGGGCAGCCGGCCGCGCTCGCCGCGCTCGCGCTCCCCGCCCGCTTCGGCACGCTACTCGAAGACGAGGCCCTCACCCTCTACACCTTCCTCCACCGGCTCAGCCCGTAATTCCCCCTATGGCCGACGACATCGAAGCGCCTGAGACTGAAGCTCCCGAGACCGACGCTTCCGCCGCCGAAGAGCCGGAGGCGGAAGCGGCAGAACCCGAACCCGAGGCGGCGGAGCCGGAGCCGGAAGAGCCCGCGCTCTCGCCCTTCCTCCAAGCCGTTCTCGACCCGATCTCGCCCTCGAACCCCGTCGGCGACGACGTGAAGTACGAGGACAGCTTCCAGCAACTCAAAGCGGAAGTGGACAAGGTCCAGAGCGCGGGCGCCGAGGCCGACTTCGACCGCATCGTCGAGCTCGGTCGGAAGGTGGTGACGACGCTGTCGAAGGACCTCACCGCGGCGTCGTACCTCGGCTTCGGCCTCCTCCGCACGCAGGGGCTGGGGGGGCTGGACGAGAGCGCGAGCGTCGTCCGCATCCTGTGCGAGACGTACTGGGACGACCTCTACCCGCCGACGCGGCGGATGGTCGCTCGGAAAAACGCGCTCCAACTCCTCATCGATAAGTCGTACGAGTGGCTCGAACCGTACAAGCCGAAGAAGGGCGACGGCCCGGCGCTCGACCGCGCGCTCGCGGCCTACAAGTCGATCCAGGCGATTGCGGCGGAGCAGATGGGGGAGGACGCCCCCGTTCTCAGCCGCGTCACCAAGATGATCGAGACGAAGCTGCGGGCCGTCCCCAAAGACGCGCCCCCGCCGCCGCCGCCCTCGGCGAGCGGAGGGGAGAAGGCGGGCGGTTCCGCATCGTCCTCGACCTCCTCCGCGGGGGGCGGCGACGCCGGCCCCGCCGAACTCCGCTCGCCGCAGCAAGCGGCTACGGTCGTGCTGAACGCGGTGACGTTCCTGCGCCAGCATAACAAGACCGACGCGACGCCGCTGCGGCTCGCGCGGGCGCTCCGGTGGGGCGCGCTCGTCGCCGCGCCGCCGGCTGAAAACGGGAAGACGCTCATCCCGCCCTTCGTCGAGCAGCGGAAGACGTACCTCGCCGGCTTGCTCAGCCGCGCGGAGTACCTCGAACTCGCCGAGGAGGCCGAGACGTCGTTCTACGAGCAGCCCTTCTGGCTCGACCTCCAGCGCTACCTCGTCACCGCTTTCGACGCGCTCGGCGCCCCGTTCGCGGCGGCGCGGGACGGCGTGATCGACGACGTCGCCGGCCTCATCCGCCGGTTCCCGAACGTGAGCACCCTCACCTTCGCCGACGGCACGCCGTTCGCCGACGGGGCGACGCAGGAGTGGATCGAGACCCGCGTCCGGCCCGCGCTCGGCGGCGGCGACAGCGGCGGCGCGTCCTCCGGCGCGGGCGGGAGCGAGGCGCTCGAAGAGGCCTACGCCGAAGCCCGGTCCCACCTCGGCAAAGGCGACCTCGCCGCGGCGATCGCCGCACTCGGCGACGCGTCCGACGCGTCGGGCCGCGACCGCTTCCGCCGCCGCCTCTACCTCGCCGCGCTTTGTGCTCGCGGGGGCCGGCCGGCCGTCGCTCGGCCGCTCCTCGAAGGGCTCGAAGCCGAGATCGCGGCGCATCGGCTCGACGCGTGGGAGCCGGCCCTCGCAGTCGAGGTGTGGACAGCGCTCCACGGGTGCTACGTCGCGCTCGAACGGAGCGCGAGCCCCGACCAGAAACCCACCTTCATCCAGGCCGCCGCCCGCGTGTTCGAGCGGGTGTGCGCGACGGAGCCGGGGCGGGGCCTCGCCTTGCTAGGCTCCTAGGGTGGAGACCGGAAATAGTGAGGAGATAACCTTGCACTTTGTTGTTTTTTTAATACCTTCCAAGTCCCGTGTAGGCACGTCCTGAAGGGCACGTCCCGCCCTCGGTGTCACGCCCCAACGACCGATCCTATCCAGAGGTATCCCTATGGCTCAGAGCTTCCAGCGTGAGAAACCCCCCGCCCGCGTCAACCTCTTTCTCGAGGTGTCCAAGGGCGACGCCCAGCAGAAAATCGAGCTCCCGATGCGGCTCATGGTGCTCGGCGATTACAAGGGCCGGTCCGACAGCACGCCCCTCGCCGAGCGCGAGTTGATCAACCTCAACAAGGACAACTTCGAGGACGTGCTGAAGTCGATGGACGCCAAGCTCGAGTACGCCGTCGAGGACACGTTCAAGGGCGGCGACGAGGAGATGAAGGTCGAACTCGACATCACCTCGATGAAGTCGTTCGACCCCGAGGAGGTGGCGAAGCAGGTGCCCCAGCTCAACCGCATGCTCGCGATGCGGAACCTCCTCCAAGACCTCCGCAACCGCGTCGTCTCCGCCAACGACTTCCGCAAGCAGCTCGAGGGCATCGTCAAGGACGAGAAAGCGCTCGAGAAGCTCGCCGCCGAACTCGACCAGTTCGTGCAGAAGACCGACAGCGAATCCGAGGAAGAAGCTTAAGAGCCTCCTCCTCCCGCGCACTCACTCCGCCCACGACCAGACCCGCAGAACCCATCATGGCTGAAGCTCAACAGGAAGGCGTCGCCCAGGCAGGCACGACCGAGACCGAAGACAAGGGGAGTATCCTCGATTCCATCTTCCAGCAAGTCGCCGTCAGCGCGCCCGAGGGGCAGGTCGACGTCGGCGAGTTCGACGACGTCAACAGGAACGCGGACAAGCCGCGCGGGGCCGTCGTCGCCGCCGCCCTCCGCGTCTTCGTCGACGCCGTGCACGACCTCGAGGGGCCCGTCGAGAAGGTCGACAAAGAGCTCATCGACTCGATGGTGGCGCAGCTCGACCACAAGCTGTCCCAGCAGCTCGACGCCATCATGCACCACGACAAGTTCCAGGAGATGGAGTCGGCGTGGCGCGGGCTGAAGTTCCTCGTGGACCGGACGGACTTCCGGAAGAACGTCAAGATCGAGATGATCAACTGCTCGAAGGAGGACCTCCTCGAGTCGTTCGAGGACGCCCCCGAGCTCACGCAGTCCGCGCTCTACCGGCACGTCTACACGAACGCCTACGACCAGCCCGGCGCGGACCCGTACAGCGCGATCGTGACGAACTACGAGTTCAAAAACACGGCGCAGGACATCGCCATCATGCAGCAGGCCTCGAAGGTCGCGGCGGCGGCGCTCTGCCCGTTCGTGGCGTCCATTGGGCACGAGTTCTTCGGGAAGGAGTCGATGGCGGAGTTCAAGAAGATCCCCGACATCTCGGCCCACATGGAGACCGTCGACTTCGTGAAGTGGAACGCATTCCGCGAGACGCCGGACGCGCGCTACCTCGCGCTCACGTTCCCCCGCTTCATGCTCCGCCTCCCCTACGGGCAGGACACGGTTCCCGTTAAGAACTTCAACTACAACGAGGAAGTCACCGGCGACGATCACGACAAGTACCTCTGGGGCAACGCCTCCTTCGCCTTCGCCTCGAACATGGTGCAGGCGTACGTCCGCGATGGCTGGAGCGTGCAGATCCGCGGCCCGCAGAGCGGCGGCAAAGTCGCCGACCTCCCGGTCCACCTCTACGACGTGGGCAAAGGCAAGCAGATGAAGATCCCGACCGAGGTCCCGATCTCGGAGACGCTCGAGTTCGAGTGCGCCAACCTCGGCTTCATCCCGCTCTCGATCTACGAGGGCAAGGACTTCGCCTGCTTCTTCTCGGCCAACACCACGCAGTCGCCGCAGCTCTACGATGACCCCGAGGCGACGGCCAACAGCCGCATCAACGCCCGGCTCCCGTACGTCATGCTCGGCTCGCGCATCGCGCACTACCTCAAGGTGCTTCAGCGTGAGAACATCGGCGCGACGAAGGACTCCGGCAAGATCGAGGCGGAGTTGAACAAGTGGCTCAGCGGGCTCGTCACGAAGATGCCGAACCCGAGCGAGGCAATGATCGCGAAGTACCCCCTGCGCAGCGGGCAGGTGAAGGTCCAAGACATCGAGGACAACCCCGGGTTCTACCGCGTGGAGATGGCGATCATGCCGCACTTCCAGATCGAGGGCATGGACATCAACCTCTCGATGGTGAGCAAGATGCCGAAGGCGAAGTAATCTGTTGTTTTTTGTAACGCTCGTGTCCCTTTGAGAGGGGGGGCTCCGTTTCCTCTCATGACATTCGAAGCCACACTTTCCGGCCTCGCCGGTCCGCTTCATCCGCGTCACTCACTCATCCACTGCTAGGAGGTTTCACCATGGCCCTCGAAGCCGCACTCTACTACTCGAACGACATCGTAGGCTCCAACACCAAGGGGGGGCGCGCCGACTCCTCCCCGGTGATCGAGTTCGAACACGAGGTCTACTCTCCCACGGACGACCAGCGGGGCATCGTCAGCGGCGCCCGCGTCCACGGGAACGTTATCCTGACGAAAGAAATCGACACCGCTTCGGCGAACCTGTACAAGGCGTGCTGCAATGGCGAGACCCTCGACGAGCTGAAGATCGAGTGGTACGAGATCAGCCCGACCGGGCAGGAGCAGGTCTACTTCACGCACACGCTGACAAATGTGAAGGTGGCGGGCGTCGAGCAGATCCTCCCGAACACGAAGGACCCGAACAAGGAGAAGTTCCGCCACCTCGAGCGCCTGAAGCTGCTCTACGAGCGGATCAACTGGAAGCACGAAGGGGGCTACGAGTACGAAGACGCGTGGACCGACGAGCAGTAACGAGCACGGTCGCTTCGCCTCCGAAAGCCGCTCCGATCCATGGCCCACTTGGGCCGCGAGGGTCGGGCGGCTTTCGCTCTATTTCTGCCTCCCCGTAGTTTTCTTACTCGAACAGGGGGCGCCTCACGGAGCCTCACCCCCCCCGCATATCGTCCCCGATGCCCCATGAAAGCCAGTCTCTATGACGTTTTGCGCGGCACCTTCGGCGACGGCCGCCGGATCGCGAGCGTGAGTCCGGACGCGTGGCGGGAGAAGAGCATCCTCTCCAACCTCGACCGTCTGATGAACACGCGGCGGGGGGCGTTGTCTCACCTCCCTGACTTCGGGCTGCCGGACCTCTCCGACGTGTACCGGGACATGCCAGGATCGATCGGGGAGCTCCAGCGATCGGTCGAGGCGGCCGTCGAGGTCTTCGAACCCCGCTTGCGCCGCGTCCGTGTGGAGCACCAAGCGACGGACCGCTACGCCATGCAGCTCGTGTTCCTGCTGACGGCCGAGACGTTGGAGGGAGAGCGGGTACGCTTTAAGACCACGTTTTCCTCGGAAGAGGAAGCCCACGTGTCTCCTGTGGTAGCAGCGCAGTAGTCGGAGCGCGGAGTTGGCACGATGGGGATGCCGTGGCGTCCTTTCAAAGAGCGGCCCCCGGTGGGACCGCTCTTCGTTTATGAGGTGCGCAGCCCCGCCTTCGCCGTGGCTGCCCGTATTGCCTTTGAGAGAGGCATGGCGTCGTTTCAGTCGTGAGCCCCTGCCGACAGACAAGGCTTCAGTACGGTAGCAGCGGGAGGTCGCCCAGCTAGAAAGGGGCGCGAGCAAGTCGCACCGGCGCGCTCGCTTTCTAGATTTGGAGCGCTCCTCCCAGTAGCGGAGGATCCGCATCGCGAGGTTCTGCCCTGGGATATGATAGCGCTCGCCCATTTACTCATTTCGTGCACACGATGGCACCGCTCGCAGCTAATACCGCTCGCTTCTCATTCTCTACGGCCCAACTCGCAGAGGGCAAGCTCGACGTCGTCTCGTTCGTCGGGCACGAGGCCATCTCGCAGCCGTTCCACTTCACATTGGATCTGCTCGCCGATAACCCGTCCGTTCCGTTCTCCGACGTCGTTGACCAGCCGGCGACGCTCGTGATGGAGGGGAACGAAGGGGTGCGGTCAGTCCACGGTGTCGTAGCGCATTTCGAGCAGGGTGGGAAGGTGGGGGACTACTATCGCTATCAGGCTGTGCTCGTCCCTCGGCTGTGGCGGCTCTCGCTGACCCACCAGAGCCGCATCTTTCAGGAGATGTCGGTGCCGGACATCGTCGAGCGCGTGCTGAAGGAGGACGGGTTCTCCCCGAGCGACGTCGAGTTCCGCCTCTCCGGCTCGTACCCGCCGCGCGAGTACTGCACGCAGTATCAGGAGACCGACCTCGCCTTCGTCTCCCGCCTCCTCGAACACGAGGGGCTGTGCTACTTCTTCGAGCAGGACGACAGCCGCGAGCTCCTCGTCATCACCGACGACCGGAGCCACCATCCGCCCATCGACGGCGATAACACGGTGGCGTACCGGACGATGTCCGGGATGGCGCAGCCCCACGAGGAGACGATTCAGGAGTTCCTCTTCCGCGAGCACCTCGTCACCGGCAAGGTCATCCTCAAGGACCACAACTACCGTACACCTGAGGAAGACCTCCGCGTCGAGTCCCAGATCAGCGACGAACTGCCCGGCGTCTACTACGAGTACGGTCCGCACTACCAGGACGTGACGGAGGGGAAGCGGCTCGCCCGCATCCGCAACCAGGAGATCGAGTGCCGTCGCCGGATCGCTCAGGGCGAGGGGACGTGCGCGCGGCTCGCGAGCGGTCACACCTTCAAGCTCGACCAGCACTACCGCCTCGACCTCAACCACGACTACCTCATCACCGAGGTCCGGCACTACGGCTCGCAGCGCAACCTCGTGAGCATGCAGGCGGGGGAGGGCACCGAGTTGCCGTACCGCAACGCATTCACCGCGATCCCGGCGAGTGTGCCGTTCCGACCCTCCCGGGTGACGCCGGAGCCCACGCTCCCCGGCGTGATGACGGCGAAGGTGGAGACCGGCGGCGGTGCCTACGCCCACCTCGACGACCAGGGCCGCTACCACGCCAAGATGGACTTCGATCTGGGCGACGCCGGGGACGGGACGGCCTCGCTGCCGATCCCGATGAACCAACCGTACTCCGGCCCGGGCTTCGGCATCCACTTCCCGAACCACGCCGGCACCGAGATGATCTGGGCCTGTCTCAACGGCGACGTGGACCGCCCGTTCGCCCTCGGCACCCTCCCCAATCCGTCCCACACATCGCCTTCGACGGTCGACAACCCGGAGCAGAACGTCATCCGAACCTGGGGCCTGAACGAACTGACGTTCGACGACAAGCAGGGGGCGGAGAACATCTACATGCTCGCCACCAAGGACCACACGGTCGAGGTGACGAACGACGAGACGATCACCGTCGGCCACGACCAGGCGCTCTCGGTCGGCAACAATCAGGAGATCAGCGTCGGGGTCAACCGGGACAAGACGGTCGGATCGAATCAGAGCGAGACGGTCGGCGCGAACAAGACGATCAACGTCGGTGGCAACCACAACGAAACGATCGGCGGCAACATGACGCAGACCGTCGGAGCGTCGAAGTCGGAGAACGTCGCCGTTGCGAAGTCGCTCGCGGTCGGGGCGGCGTATCAGGTGACGGTGGGCGCGGCGATGAACGAGACCGTCGGCGGAGCGAAGATGGAGGAAGTGGGCGCGCTGAAAAGCGAGTCTGTCGGAGGGAATAAGAGCGAGTCTATCGGTGGCTCGAAATCGGTGTCGGTGGGGAAGAGCCTCTCGGTCGACGTCGGCGACAGCCAGACGGTGCAGATCGCCAAAGACCTCAGCGTCGAGGTGGGCGGCAAGCACACCGAGGAGATCGCCAAAGAGTGGGTGGTGAGCGCGAAGAAGATCCAGTTCACGGCGCAGGACGAGATCGTATTGAAGACGGGCAAGGCCGAGATCATCATGAAGAAGAACGGCGACATCACCATCAAGGGCAAGAAGATTGAGGTGAAGGGGAGCGGCGATGTGGTCCTCAAGGGCAGCAAGATCAAACAGAACTGAGCGAGCCGATGGAAGCGAAACGACAGCCCGAGGCCGGTGGCCCGGAACTCCTCGATGCTCCGCTTGCCACGGCGAGCGGCCTCTGCCTCGGCACGCTGGTTAGCGCCGTGCCCGGCGCAGGGCTGCGGGTGGTCTACCCCGGCCCCCACGGCTGGGACCCCGTCGAGGCCCACGCGACCGTCACCGTGACGCCGAGCGATGTCGGGCGGCAGGTCGTACTCGCCTTTCCCGGCGACCCCCGGCGGCCGGTCGTCCTCGGCGTGCTCCAGCCGAACCCCGTGCGCGCCGACGACGCGGAAGCGCAGGCAGCCGGGACGCTCCCCGAGCGTGCGCGGCAGGTCCGCGTCGACGGGCAGACGGTGGAGATCGAAGCGGAGCGCGAGCTCGTGCTCCGGTGCGGGAAAAGCAGCATCACGCTTCGCGCCGGCGGCGAGATCGTCGTCAAGGGCATGAAGATCGTCAGCCGGGCGCGGGCGACGAACAAGATCAAAGGCGGCAACGTGCTCATCAACTGAGGCGAGCGGTGGCAGAGCGAGGACTCACGAATGACAGCCCGTTCGAGGCGCAGGAACTCTTCCTCGCCGACGAGGACGGCCGCGACCTCCTCGCCGTCGTCGTGAAGGCGACGTACGCCATCCGGCCCGACGCGCCGCTCGAACTCGCCGAAGAGCAAGTGCCCATCGACCTCGCCGGCACGTACTACGGCGAGCCGGCCGAGTCGAGCGCACGCTTCGAGCCCGAGGTCGCGTTCGTCAAGCCGGCGACGGACGTCGTGCTCGTCGGCTACGCCTACCCGGACCGGGCAGGGGCACGACAGGTGGACGTGGGATTCCAAGTCGGGGCCGTTCGCAAAACGATCCGCGTCTTCGGAGATCGGCGGTGGGTCTCGCGGCTCGGCGTCGTGCGGCCCGGCGATCCGACGCCCTTCGAGCGGATGCCGCTGGTGTGGGAACGCGCGTTCGGCGGGTGGGACTGGATGGCCGTCGATCCGGCCGACCACGGCGTGGAGCGGCGCAACCCGGTCGGCATCGGCTACCGGAAGACGGTGAAAGGCGCGCACGTTGAAGGCGCGCCGCTACCGAACCTGGAGGACCCGCGCGCGCTCATCGGCGATCCGAAAGACACGCCGGCGCCGGCCGGGTTCGGTTTCGTCGGGCCGCACTGGGAGCCGCGCGCTCGCTACGCCGGGACGTACGACGAGGCGTGGCGGCAAACCCGGATGCCCCTCCTGCCGACGGACTTCGACCGCCGCTTTTTCAACGCCGCCCCGCCGGACCAGATCGCCTCCGGCTACCTCGTCGGCGACGAGTCCGTCGTGATCGCGAATGCGGCGCCGACGCCGTGGCTGAAGTTCCGCCTGCCCGGCGAGCCGCCGCCGCGCATCACCGTAGTCCAGCAAACGGGAAGCGACTTGGGGCTCGAAGCGCGGCTCGACACCGTGATCCTCGACATCGAGGCGATGCGGGTGCTGCTGCTGTGGCGGGCGCACACCCTCGTCCCGGCCGGGCCGCACGGCGTCGCCGAGATCCGCGTCCGGCCGCACGAGCAGTCGGCCCATGCCGTGCCTGCCCCCGTCCTCATCCCCGTCAGCTAGCCGAGCCCAATGTCATGGGAGTCACCGTAGGCGTCAACCAACTCTCCGTCGTCCACAAGTCGAGCAACGGCATCGCGATCGCGTTCCCGGACGTGTGCAAGACGCCCGCCCCGCCCGCGCCGCCGATCCCGATCCCGTACCCCAACATCGCGAAGTCCGGCGACACGGCGAAGGGGAGCAAAAAGGTGACGTGCGACGGCAACCCGATCTGCCTCAAGGATTCCAATTTCAGCACGAGCGTCGGCGACGAGCCGGGGACGCTCAAGGGCCTCGTCTCGCAGAAGACGAAGGGCAAGGCCGAGTTCGTCAACTTCAGCTTCGACGTGCAGGTGGAGGGGAAGAACGTGGCGCGCGCGCTCGACCTCATGCTGCACAACGACAAAAACACGCCGCCCTTCCCGCTCATCCAGCCGCCGATCATCAGCATCCCGAGCGATGAGAAGGCGACGTGCTTCCACTGTGGCAAACCGCTCTAGCCGATGGCCGCGACGGAAGACGATAGGGTGGCGATCACCGGCGTGGGCATGGTCGGGGCGCTCGGCCACGACGCCGTTACGAACTGCGCGGCGGCGCGGGCCGGGCTGTCGCGCGCGGAGGAACTCGACGTGCTGAACTTCGCCGGCGACGAGCGGTGGGGCAACGAGCCGGTCGTCGGCCACACGGTCGCGCGGCTCGCCGAGGGCTTCGTGGGGATCGGCAAGCTGGTGCTCCTCGCGGAGACGGCCCTGCGCGACGCCGTGGGCCGGGCCGGTCTGCGCCCCGAGACGAGCGGCGAGACCGGGCTCTTCGTGAACTTCTCCGATCAGTATTTCGAACGCGCGGTGTCGGAGAGAAGACCCGACAGCGGGGGCGATGGCAGTCCTTCCTCTGACGACGCGGCGCTCGAAGCGAGCCGCGCCGATCAGCGTGCGCTCGTCCAGCGGCTTACAGAGCGGAACGGGTGGTCGGCGTCCCACGGCGGCGCGATCCACGGGGGGCACGCCGGTTTTGCGAGCGCGCTGCGCGACGCCCTCCACGCCATCGAAACCGGCGCGCTCGACCGAGCCCTCGTTGGTGGCGTCGATGCGTGCGTCGACCCCCGCGCTCTTGTCGCGGCGGCGGCGTGCGGCGTGCTGAAGACAGCCGCGAACCCCGTCGGCTTCATGCCGGGCGAGGCGGCGGGCTTCGTCGTTCTGGAGCGCGCCCGAACGGCTCGGGCACGCGGCGCTTCGGCCGATGTGCTCGTGGCGTCTCCGGCGCTGGAGCGCGAGGCGTACCACCGTCTCGCCGGGGAGCCGCCGATCGGGCGGGCGCTGGCCCGCGCAGTTGCGGCGGCGCTCGGCGCGTCCGAGGCCGGCGGGGCGGCGGGCTTCGTCGTCGCCGACCTCAACGGCGACCCCTTCCGGGCCCAAGAGTGGGGCTACGCGCTCGTGCGCCTCACCGAGCGGTGGCGCCTCGGCGACCGTCCGCTGTGGCTGCCGGCTATCGCGTTCGGCGAAGTCGGTGCGGCGACCGGGGCCGTCGCGCTCTGCGTGGCCGTGCGAGCGTTGCAGCGCGGGTACGCCCCCGGCGCCCGCGCCCTCGTCGCCCTCGCCGGCGACGACGACCGCCGCGCCGCCTTCTGCGTCACCGCGTCTCACTAACGAAGTCCAGACACCGCGAGCCATGGCTACATCCGACCACGACGACGGCGCCCCGACCGGCGGCTTCAAAGGCACCCGGAACGGCGAGGAGCACATCAACAACTGCGGCGAGGGCTACACGGAGTCCACGACGTTCCCCAAACGAAAGAGCGCGCCCAACGCCAAGTTCTGGGACTCGCACCACCTCGTCATCATCTCGTGCGTCGCCGACGCCCACATCGAGGTCAGCAAGCCGGACAAGACCTACCTCAAGAAGTGCCTCGGCAAGACGAACTGGAATATCAACGCCGGGCCGAACGTGATGGGGCTCGACACGAAGTGGATCTACCTCAAGCACACGATGAACCCCACGGTGTACCCGGAATCGCTCCTGCCGGACAAGCTGCCCTCTCACCGCGTAGACCACACACGGTACAACGACGAGGTCTACAGCTACATGAACGAGGAGGTGTGGAAGACGCTCAAGCAGAAGCGGGAGGATCACCCGAAAGGGGAATCGCTGCAGAAGGAACTGGAGGACGCGAGCAAGTTCTTCAAGAAAGCGCTGGAGAAGCGGGGCAAGCTGCACGATGGGACGCGCCACTGCTGGAAGAACAGAAACGCGGAGGGGATGGAGGATACGTGGTACGAGCCCTTCTCGATGGCGATCGGCGGCGACCCGATCCCGCGGTGCCCGATCCCCGACACATTGAAGCAATACGATGAGCTGTTCCAGGCCATCACGTAACATCGATCCACCCCCAAGACTTCCAACCCAAGAGGATTCCCATGGCATTCGCGTTCTGGAAAACGAGGACGGCACCCGGCACCTGCACGTGCACCGCGCTGCAGGGCTTCGACGAGGAGCACCGCATCGCCTACGCGCAGCCCGTCGCGGACCGCTTCCCCAGCGACACCTCGTACAAGATGAGCGACGAGCGGCCCAACGACATCCAACTCGCTGACGCCATCGCCAACCGCGACAACTACCTCCTCGTCTCGCCCGCACTCCGGGCCTTTCTCGAGGCCGAGGGAGGGGCGCGTGCGGAGTTCCTGCCCACGCAGATCCTCAACCACAAAGGCCGCGTCGCCTCCGACGAGTACGTCATCGTCAACGTCCTCGACGTGCACGACGCCATCGACCTCGACCGCTCCGAGGTGAAGTGGAACAACATCGATCCCGACAAGATCAGTTGGTTCGACGAGCTCGTGCTGGACGAAGAGCGGATCCCGGCGGACTGCCGGATGCTCCGCCTCCAGCACTTCACCAATCGCCTGCTGGTCCGCGAGGATCTGGCCGATGAGATCCGGAATCAAGGGTTCACCGGCGTCTCGTTCGTGGCGACCGAGGGGTTCACGCGGTAGCCACTCATGGATATCCGGGACGTACACACTGAGTTGATCCTCGAAGCGCAGTTCAGCTTCGCGGCGGTGACGGCCGAGCGCCCGGTCGCGGAGCGGGGCGGGGCGCTGGAGGAGGTGTCGTCGCACTTCCAGGGCCTCGCCCTCTGCCATCTGCTGGAGAACGCCGACGTCGCGCTGTTCCGCGAGAACCTCGTGCGCAGCGGCCACGCGCGCCGCTACTTCCTCCGCCGCAGCCGATCGGAGGGGAACGACGAAGACCGGCGCCTCGCGCTGAGCCGGACGGAAGCTTTCCTCGACGCCGCCGCCGCCGCCGACCTCCCGCTCGCGCGCGAGATCGCGACGCTGTCCGTCTCGACGTGGAATCCGGGCTGGGAATACGAGGACGATTTCTGCTACTACCGCATCCTGCAGACCCTCGTCCTCGAACCGGATGCGGCGCGCGAGCCGTCACTCGGCGCGCTCCTCGTCCGGTTCGAGCGCGCGCTCGAAGGGGCCGCGTCGTGGCGGCTCGCGCTCTGCGAAGCGCTCGTGGAGCGAGAGGGGCCGGGCTTCGACGAAGCGCTCCGGGGCTTCGTCGAGGCCGAGCAGGAGGCGAACGACGCGCGGCGGGACGCGCTCGAATCCTACGAGTTTCTCTTCTGGCCGCGCAGCTTCGTCTCGGTCGAAGCGCTCGCGCTCCTCCAACTCGCCGCCCTGCGCGGTATCGAGACAGCGGAGGCGTACCCGCTGTGCCCCGCCATCGCCCGCCTCGCCCCGACGGAGCACCGGTACCGCGACCTCTTCGCGGAGATCGAACGACTCCGGTAGCCGTTAGCGGACTCTCACGCCCCCCACCCCATGACGCAGAGCGGCCCTCCGTTGACCCCGGCCCAATCGGTCGCGCTCGACCTCTACGTCGAGCATCTCGAAGAGGCGGCGTTCCTCTACGAGCAGCGCCGCCACGGGCTGCTCGATGACCCCGATCTCGCGTGGATGGACCTCGCCGACACCGAAGACCGGCTCGAAGCGCACCTCGACGCCCTCGTGCTCGGCGGCGACTTGGCGCTCGCGCTCTGCCGGGAGCGAGTGGAGGAGGGCGATGCCGGGGAGCTGTACGCCGCGCTGTGCGTGTGCTGCCGTCAGCAACGGAAAGACCTGCTCGTCGCGGCGCTCGACAGCGTGGAGGCGGACGACGAGGAGCGGGTGCTGGCCGTGCGGGATGCGCTCGCCAGCGACCTGCCCGACGCATGGGCAGACACGTTGACCGATTGGCTGAGCCACGGCGACGTGTGGCGGCAGCGGGTCGTGGCCTACGTGATCGGCTCCCGCCGGATCGCCGTCGCGCCGCGCCTCGTCGCCGCGCTGCCGGAGGCGGCGCCGGACGCCGTGCCCGACCTCCTCCGGGCGCTCGGCCGGGTCGGCACCGACGCCGAGCGGAGCGCGATCTGGAGCTACGTGCGGCACGAGCACGCCGCCGTGCGCGAGGCGGCGACGCTCGCGCTGCTCCGCCTCGGCGGACAGGCGGCGGTGAAGCACGCGGCGGTACACATCCCGGCTCCCTGGGCGATGCTCCTGCTTGGCGTCAGCGGCGGGGCCGAGCACCGCGCCGCGATCCACGCGCACGCCGCCGCCGAGGGCGCGACGCCCGACGGCCTCCTCGCGCTCGGCCTCCTCGGCGATCCGCAGAGCGTGGCTCTGTTCCTCGACTCCCTTCAAGACCCGGCGCTCGCCGAGGCCGCCGCCCTCGCCCTCCACCTCCTCACCGGGGCCGACCTCGACGAAGACGTGTTCGTGCCCGAAGAGATCGACGAGGACGAGCTGTTCGACGACGAACTCGAAGCGTTCCGCCGAGGCGAGGTGCCGACCCGTCCCGACGGCGAACCATTCGGGACGACGCGCACCCGGCTATCGCAGGATCGGGAGGCGTGGGGAGCGTGGTGGGAGGGGCAGAAAGGACGGTTCCAATCCGGCCTCCGGTACCGGCTCGGCGAGCCGTGTACGCCGACGAGCGTCGTGCGCGCATTGGAGTCGAAAAGGATGCCGCGGAAGATGCGGCAACTGTTATCGGAAGAGCTTATAATCCGTTACAGCGCAGGGGCTTATTTCGAAGCTGATGCGGCGGTCGCTGCGCAGGGTCGAGGGCTCGGGGAGGCTAAACGGCAGGTGGCGCAGCACGACCCCCCGTTTCAGCCTGGACGGTGGTATCTCGCCGGCCGCCTCCTCACCGGCTAGCTGAGCATGCGGGCGCTAGTATTCTGGCATTCGCTAGGGCGGCTCGCCCTATTTTGACCTCGCTGTTTATACACGGCCTACGCCTCCCTTGACGCCCGAATTCGCCCAGTACGTATGAGCCAGCGACGCTACTTCGACGAGGAGATGCGCTACCTGCACGAGGCCGGGAAGGCATTCGCGCGCGTCCACCCCGAGCAGGCTCGCTACCTCAACATCGATAGCGTAACGGACCGCGATCCGTACGTCGAGCGGCTCTTCGAGGGGTTCGCCCTCCTCACCGGCCGCATCCGCGAGCAGCTCGACGACGAGCTGCCGCAGTACACCGAGGCGCTGTGCGAGATGCTCTTCCCGCACTTCCTCCGCCCGATCCCCTCGCTCGCGATGGTGTCCTTCCGCGGCCAGGCCGGGCGGCTCCGCGAGTCGGTCCGGCTGCCGCGCGGGACGGAGGTCCAGTCGACCCCCGTGGGCGAGGGCGTCACCTGCCGCTTCGTGACGACGCGCGACGTGGTCGTCCAGCCGTTCCAACTCGACGACGTCGCGCTCGCGTGGGCGCCCGACGGCACGTCGAGCGTGACGCTCACGCTTGGGCTCAGCGCGGGCGTGGCGCTCACGGACCTCGACCTCCGCTCGCTCCGGCTCTACTTCCACGCCGAGCCGGCGACGGCCGCGGCCATGCACTACTTCTTTACGCGCCGCGTGCGTGAGGTGACCGTGGAGTCCGGGCTTCCCAGTTGGATGACCGGCGAGTTCGCTCGCGGAGCCGAGACGGAGACGGAGGCGCTGACGCTGCGGGGGCAAGAGTGGATCCGGCCCGGCGGCCTCGACCCGAGCGAAGCCCTGCTGCCCCAGTCCGAACGGTCGTTCTCCGGGCTCCGGCTCGTACAGGAGATGCTCTGCTTCCGCCCGAAGTTCTGGTGCGTCGACGTGCTCGGCATCGACCGCTTCCAACCCAAATCCACCCCCGGCGCGCTCCGCATCACGGTCCGCTTCGACAAGGCGTTCCCGCAGCCGCAGCGCTTCGGGAACGAGCAAATCCGCCTATTCACGAGCCCCGTCATCAACCTGTTCGAGTCCGACGGCGAGCCCATCCGCGTGGACCACCGGAGCGCCGAGTACCGCGTCGTCCCCGATGCCCGCCACCGCACCGGCGTCGAGGTGTACGAGGTCCGGTCGGTGACGGGGATCGAGGACATGACGGGGCGGCGGCACGAGTACCGCTCCCTCCTCTCGCCCGAGCGCACGGTGGGAGGGCGGACGTACACCGCCGACACCGGCCGCGGCTTCACCGACCGGTACGAGTCGACGATCACGCTTCAGGGCATCGCCCCGACTCCGGACGGGCAGCTGCCCGTCGAGACGCTCTCGCTCGAGCTGCGCTGCACGAACGGGACGGTCCCGCGCGAGCACCTCCGTGAGCGCTCGCTCGCCAAGCTCGCCGCGCAGACGGTGCGCGGCATCGAGGTGGAGAACTTCACGCAGCCGACGCTCATCCGCTACCCGCCGACGGACCGGCAGACGGACTTCTACTGGATGATGCTCTCGCACTGGTCGTTGAACTACCAGTCGGCAGCGACGCCGCAGGCGCTCGCGGGCGTGCTCAGCCTCTACGACTGGACCGACTCCGAGGTGAACAAGCGGCAGATCGAGGGCATCCGCGCCGTGCGGTGGGCCCCGAAAGAGCGCGTCCACCGCGGCGCGGTGTTGCGCGGGAGCGAGGTCACCGTCGAGCTCGACGAGACGCGGTTCGCGGACATCGGCGGGGCGGCGCTTCTCGGCCTCGTGCTCAGCCGGTTCTTCGCCGCCTACGCCACGATCAACTCCTTCGTCCACCTCACGATCGTCATGCTGCCGTCGGGCGAGCGGATGACGTGGGCGCCCGAGACCGGCGAGCAGCCCGTGCTATGACCGACGACGCCCCCATCGCTGAGCCTGTGCCGACGCCGCCTCCGCAGGCGGCCGGCCCCGCCGTGCCCCAACGCGGCATCTACGCCGACCTGTTCAAGACGGGCTATCGGTTCGACTTCTTCCAGGCCGTCCGCCTCCTCGAAGCCTACTTCCCCAACGCGCCAGAGCCCGGCACGAGCGCGAACCCGGCCTCCGAGCGCGTACACTTCCGCCCCTACGCCGCTACGGTGTTCCCCTCCTCCGACGTGCGCTCTGTGACGCTCGGCGAAGACGGGGCCGACGTGATGGTCACGTTCATGGGGCTCTACGGCGTCGCCTCGCCCCTCCCGGTCTACCTCTACGAAGACCTCGCGACGGAGGCCGAGGACACGTTCCCGCTCCGGGACTTCCTCGACATCTTCAACCACCGGCTCTACAGCTACTTCTACCGCGCGTGGAAGAAGTACCGCCCCGGCGGGAGCGCGGCCGGCACCCGCAGCGGCGGGACGGACCGCTTCCTCGCGATCGCCGGGCTCGGGACGCCGGGCGCGCTCGCCGGCGCGCCGGTCTCGGTCGCCCGCCTCGCCGGGTTCGCCGGGCTCCTCAACCGCCGCGTCCGCAACGCCGAGGGGCTGCACACCCTGCTCTCGGCCTTCACCGAAGGGCTGCCGGTTGAGGTCGTCCAGAACGTCCCGCGCCGCGTCCGCGTGGCCGACCGGCCCGCGCTCGGTCGCGGTGCCACCGCCGCGACGCTCGGCGGCTCGGCCCTCGTCGGCGCGACCGTCTACGACGTGGGCGGGAAGTTCCGCGTCGCCCTCGGCCCGATGGGCATCCAAGACTTCGAAGCCTACCTCCCCGGCGGACCGAAGGCTGAGGCGCTCGACTGGCTCGTCCGCCTCTACGCCCCCGACTTCCTCGACTTCGACGTGCTCCTCAAGCTCGAAACGCAGCAAGTGTCTGCCCTCCGTCTCGGCGACCGGAACGCCCGGCTCGGCGAGAACACGTGGGTGGGCCGCGGGGAAGCCGTCCTCACCGAACGCATCGTCACCTACTCCTAACCTCTACGGCCATGATCTCAAAAGACCTCAAGAAGCTCCTCCAGAAGCTCAACGGCACCATGACGCGCGCGCTCGAAGCGGCGGCCGGGTTCAGCATTGCACGCGGCCACTACGAGGTCACGACGGAGCACGTCCTCGCCAAGCTGCTCGAAGCCGGCGACGGCGACCTCCCGCGCATCCTCGACCGCTTCGACGTGGACAACGGGAAGGTGTGGGAGGCGCTTATGAATCGGCTCGAAGGGTTCAAAACGGGCAACACCGGTCGCCCGGCATTCTCGCCCCTCATGCTCGACCTCATCGAGAAGGCGTGGGTGGCGGGCTCGGTCCACCACGGGGCGACGGAGCTCCGCTCGGGCTTCTTGCTCGAAGCGCTCCTCGAAGCCGAAGGGCTCCGGATGAGCGAGGTGCTCGACGCGCTCCAGCCGGTCAAGACGGAGGCGCTGCGCGAGGACTTCTACGAGATCGTCGCCGGCTCCGCCGAGAACCAGGCGTCCCACCGCGCGGGCGGGCCGCGGGCGTCGGGCCCCGGCAAGCCCGAGGGCGAGACCGCGCTCGACCTCTACACCGAGAACATCACGCAGAAGGCGCGCGACGGCAAGATCGACCCCGTGTTCGCGCGCGACAACGAGATCCGGCAGATGATCGACGTGCTCAGCCGGCGGCGCAAGAACAACCCGATCCTCGTCGGCGAGGCGGGCGTCGGCAAGTCCGCCGTGCTGGAGGGGTTCGCGCTCCGGCTCGCCGAGGGCGACGTGCCGGACAGCCTGAAGGAGGTGGAGATCGTCGCGCTCGACCTCGGGCTGCTGCAAGCCGGGGCCGGCGTCAAAGGCGAGTTCGAGAACCGGCTGAAGTCGGTGATCCAAGAAGTCAAAGAGGCCGCGAAGCCGACGATCCTCTTCATCGACGAGGCCCACACGCTCATCGGCGCGGGCGGCGCGGCGGGCACGGCCGACGCGGCCAACCTCCTCAAGCCCGCGCTCGCGCGCGGCGAGCTCCGCACCGTCGCCGCGACGACGTGGAGCGAATACAAGAAGTACATCGAGAAAGACCCGGCGCTCGAACGTCGCTTCCAGATGATCAAGGTCGACGAGCCCTCGGTCGACGACGCAGCGATCATGATGCGCGGCATCAAGGCGAAGTACGAGGACCACCACGACGTGCAGATCACCGACGCCGCCGCGCACGCCGCCGCGTCGCTCTCGGAGCGCTACATCACCGGCCGCCACCTCCCAGACAAGGCGGTCGACCTGATGGACACGGCGTCGGCCCGCGTCAAGATGAGCCAGTCCTCGAAGCCCGGCGCCGTGGACAACGTCGAGCGCCGCCTGCTCAACCTCGCCATCACCATGAAGGCGCTTCAGCGTGACCTCGACACGGGCCTCAACGACGACCAAGAGGGGCTCGACGCGCTCGAGATCGAACGCGGCGACCTCATCGCGCAGCGCGATGCGCTCATCTCCCGGTGGGAGCAAGAGCGCGACCTCGTCAAGCAGATCGAGGGCATTCGCCGACAGATCATGGAAGGCGTCGGCGGCGACGGCGCCTCGGCCGATCTCGGCGACCTCCGCGACGAACTGAACCGGCTCAAAGGCGAACTCGCCGTGATGCAGAAGGAGGAGGCCCTCGTCCACGCCGTCGTCAACGAGCACGTCGTCGCACAGATCATCGCGGACTGGACCGGCATCCCCGTCGGCAACATGGAGCAGGACGAGGCGCAGATGCTGCTCCAGCTCGAAGACCGGCTCCGCACAGCCATCAAGGGGCAGGACGAAGCGCTCGATCAAGTCGCCGACTCCATCCGCACGGCGAAGGCGGGCATGGGCAATCCCGACGCGCCGATCGCCGTGTTCCTTCTCGTCGGGCCGAGCGGGACGGGCAAGACCGAGACGGCGAAGCAACTCGCCGAGCTGATGTTCGGCGGCGAGCGGTTCCTCATCACCATCAACATGAGCGAGTACCAGGAGGCTCACACCGTCTCCTCGCTCAAGGGCTCGCCTCCCGGCTACGTCGGCTACGGCGAGGGCGGCGTGCTCACCGAGGCCGTCCGCCAGCGCCCGTACTCCGTCGTCCTCCTCGACGAGACGGAGAAGGCCCACCTCGACGTGATGGAGCTGTTCTATCAGGTGCTCGACAGCGGCTTCATGCGCGACGGCGAGGGCCGCGAGATCAACTTCAAGAACACGATCATCCTGATGACCTCGAATATCGGGAGCGAGACCGTCGTCGAGCTCGCGCGCGGGGCGGAACGGCCCGACGCCGACACGCTCCGCGCGGCGATCCACCCGCAACTCGTCGGGCACTTCCAGGCCGCGCTCCTCGCCCGGATGAAGGTGGTGCCGTTCTTCCCGCTCGACAAAGAGGCGATCTCGAAGATCACCCGGCTCAAGCTCAACAAGATCGGGAAGCGGCTGCGCAACACCCACGGCATGGCGTTCGAGTACGGCGACGAGGTCGTCGACCGCATCGCCGAGCGCTGCACGCAGGTGGACTCCGGCGCCCGCAACATCGACTTCATCATCGACCGGACGCTGCTCCCCGAGGCCTCGCGTGCGCTCCTCGCGCAGATGGCCGATGAGAAGGTGCCCGCCCGCCTCGAACTCGGCATCACCGAGCGCGGCGACTTCACCTACACCTTCGACGGCGTCCGCTACGGCGGCGCGGACGACGACGCGGACAGCGGCGCAGTCGACGGCGCGGGGGACGAGCCGGAGGTCGCGATCGCGGAAGAGCTCGTGCCCGACGGCAAGGCTGACGCTGCCGTGCCGCCCTCGTCAGGCGACGGCGAGGTCGGAGAAGCCGGCGAGCCCGAGCGGCCCGAGACCCCGGCCGAGTAGCACCGGCTCAGGGCGTCGATCGCTCTTCGTTTTTCTGCAATACTAGCTAGTCCAGAAGCCCATGGCTGTCCCGACCTTTTCGCTAACCGTCACTCCAACCGCCGGCACCGCGACTGTTTTCTCGGACATAACGGGGGACAATGGGCGCATCGAGTCGTTTGTAGGAGAAGATCATATTTCGAAGCTGTTTGAGTACCGGCTCAAACTCCAGTACACCTATGCCGTGGTAGCGGGGGAGCCGCCGCCCATCGACTTCAGCAAACTGGTCAACCAGAGCGCTACGCTCACGATGGTTCAGCAGGCTCTCAACGTCAAGGCCGTAGGGAATACGCCAGCGGAGTACGTCCCGACGACGGTGAACATCGAGGGCGTGCTGTCGAGCTTCTGCGTGACCAAGAAGGTCAGCGATGGCGTCCTCGCCTGCGAGGCCGTGCTCGTCCCGACGCTGTGGCGGCTCGGGATGTCGCGCGGCAGCCGGGTGTTTCAGAACCTCACCACGCAGGCGATCGTCACGCAGATTCTCAATCAGGCCGGACTCACGAACTACGAGTTCAGGTTGAGCGCTTCCGCCTATCCGACGAGGGAGTTTTGCATGCAATACCAGGAGTCCGACCTGGACTTCGTCCAGCGCCTGCTCGAATACGAGGGGATCTTCTATTTCTTCGAAGGCGGGAAGCTGGTCTTCGCCGACGGTAAGACGCTGCCGCCGGTGGCAGATCGGGGAGGTGTGTGGTTCTTCGAACCGAGTGGGGCGATGACCCCGACGGACGACCAGGTGTACAGCTTCATCTACAGCGAGCAAGTCGTCCCCCATACCGTCACGGTGCAGGATCACGACTTCGAGTCGTTTCTGAGCGAGGACGACAGCCAATCGGGTACGGATGTCAACGCGAGCGGGGAGACGCATGCTCGGGTGGGCACCCACCGGGAGCACGGCCGCTTCGTCGTTAGCAAGCGGAATTGGGTAGCCAAGCAGAGCGGAGACCCCAACGGCAAGCTCAGCACGGAGTCCGGGAGCACGATCACGACCCGCGATACCGAGCTAACGCGCCTCGCTCGGATCCGTGCTGAGGAGCTGGAAGCGCAACGGAAGACGGCCACGGCGAAGTCGACGATCTCGCGCATCCAGCCGGGGCACGTCATCGGACTCACCGACCACTTCCTCTTCGACGATTCGTATCTCATCACCAGCGTCTGCCACAGCTACGAAGCCGGGGCGTACAAGAACGGGTTCACGTGCCTCGCCTCGGCGGTGCAGTTCCGGCCCTCCCGGAGCACCCCGATCCCCCGCGTGCCCGGCATCATGACGGCGAAGGTGAAGGGGTCCGACCCCAACAACGACGACGCCGAGCCGCACATCGACGACGAGGGGCGCTACCGGGTTCGGTTTCCGTTCGATCCCAACGCCGCGTCGGCGGCCGAGCCGTCCCGCCCCGTCCGTCTCGCGCAGCCCTACGCCGGCAAGGATTACGGGATGCACTTCCCCAACCGCGGTGAGGTCGAGATGGTCGTCGCGTGCCTCGACGGGGACCCCGACCGCCCCCTCGGGCTCTCCGTCATCCCGACCCCGTGGAAGCACGCGCCCGTCCCGAACTCCAAGCACGGACTCCGTACGCAGAACCCCTGGACGGGGTCGGCGGCGGGGTCGGCGGCGGGGATAGACCGGGAGGCGGCCATTTCCAAAGCGGGGGAGGCGGCGAAGGAGGCGGCCATCACGGCAGGGCAGACGGAGGTCCAAGCTGAGGCAGCGGCCGAAGCAGCGAGGACGACCACTAGGCAACAACTGGAATCGGCGGCGGCGTCCGACGCGACAGCGACGGCAGCGGCGGGACAGACGGAGGCTGCCTTCCCCTTCTTCGGGACGAAGAGCGTGATCCGGACGCAGCTCGGCCACCAACTCGTCATGGACGACGCCGACGGCGGAGCGAACGTCGGCGTCACGTTGCAGGTGGGGAAGAAGGACAACGCCACCGGGCGCAACGTGTACTGGAACAGCCGGATCGACATGGGCGGCTACCGACACCTGAGCGGGCTGGAAAAGACGCTCGGCATCATCAGCACGGCCGTCGGCTATTTCCGGTCCGCCTTCACCCGCGATTTCCCGGGGATGGCCTCCGAAGCGTTGGGGATCATCGCTTCGCAGGTAACGACGGACGACTACGTCGACGACACGTTCGGGAATACGACGCCCGTGGGGATCAGCATCTCCACCGACAAGGACGTGAACGTCAAAGGCGGTGGCGGGGTGAACATCACCTCGCCCAACCTCTTCGGCATGTTCAGCAGCAGCCTCGTCGGCGACGACTCCAGCGAGAAAGAAGGGCAGTATCGGGCCGAGGCGATCTCGAAGTTTTTGGTCAACCTCATCTGGCAGGAAGTGATCAACGGCACCGCTGACGAGCTGATGGAGACGAGGGAGGACGAGAAGGCATACAAGAACAATCCCCGCGTCAATCCCAAGGTGAAAGCTGCGTTCAAGTGGAGGGAGAACTTCAAAGAGCAACGAGTCAGCGCGCTGCTCTTCACCCTCCTCCAGCGCACCGGGGTCAACATTTTCTCAGCGGGGGAGCTGAAGATGGCCTCGCTCCAGAGCACGTCCGTCGCTGCAGGGCAAGGGGGGCTCGCGCTGAAGTCCTTCGGCGATATCGAGCAGAAAGCGGACCTCGGGATAGAGCTAAGCTCGCACCAGGGGATCAAGCTCACGACAAAAGGCCGCCCCTACAAAGGCAAGGGCGTGTTCAAGGTGCTCGGCAAACTAGGAGGGGCGGTGGCGAATCCGGCCATCGCGGCAGGGCTGAAGAAAGCCCAAGCCATGCTGAACAAGGGGCAGACAAAGCTCTCCAACCTCGGGTTCGACGAGAGTGAGATGTTCAGCATCGAGCTCAACAATGACAACGGGGACATCCTACTCCACACCGGCGGGCCAAAGCAGAAGGGAGAAGGGGACATCATGGCCCATGTGGAAGGGAAAGGCGATCTCAAGGCCTTCGCGAACGATGGGCAGGTTCACCTGTGGTCCGGCAAAGATGGATCGGAGGGAGGCATCGTGATGGAAGTCGGGCCAAGGAAAAAGTCGGATGAGAATAAGCGTCTGGCCACGGATGTATTTGGCTCGCGGATTAGCCAAACCGACAAGGTCGCCGAGGTATTTGCTAAAGAGAAGGTGCGTATTAGTACAGATGATTTCGTCCGGGGTAAGTCATACGTGGAAATAGATAAGGGAGATCAGATCGAGATCAAGTGCGGGCAGTCCAGCATTGTGCTGAAGAAGAATGGAGACATCACCCTGGAAGGGAATAACATCACGCTCAAGGGTAAGAAGAAGGTGACGATTGACGGGACGGATGTGTTGTCGAAGGCGAAGAAAACGATGGCTATTTCGGGGATGAAAGTGAGCGTGGATGCGAAAACGCAGGCGACGTTGAAAGGCAAGGTCGCCGTCGCAGTCGACGGGGCGATAGCGCAGGTGAAGGGGAAGATGGTCAAGGTCGGCTCGTAACCAAACACGTCACTCTTACAAGTCCCCACTGCTATGCTGAATCGCGCCGCCCAACTCGCTCGAAACGCTAGGCCCGGCCCGCCCCTCCTCCGTCCGAGGAGGGCGAGGCCGGGTGAACCAGTCCGTCGTCATACGTACGTCCTCCTGCTCCATCTCTCGCGTCCTTAGAACCCCACACCCGTATGCCACTGGACATCTCGTACTCGTTCACGGTGACGCCCCCGGCGGCGCCCCCAGGCGAAAGCCTCTCGAAAGCGGCCCAAGCGGCGGCCGACAAGCTCACGTCCTCGACGTTCACCGTGCTCTCGTTCGAAGGAGAGGAGCGGATGTCGAGCCTGTTCCGCTTCGAGATCGAGGTGTTCTCCAAGGAGACCGACTTCCCGCTCGAGGAGCTCGTCGGGCTGGCAGCGACGTTCAAGCACACCATCGACAAGACGAAGCATAGCTACGTCCATGGCGTCGTCGCGGACATCAGGCAGGAGCGCGGGTGGTATCAGGACGTGGAGGGGAAGTCTGTGGTGGGGGGCGCCTACTACCGGGTGGTCCTGGTACCGCAGCTGTGGAAGCTCGGCCTCCGCTTCCGTAGCCGCGTCTTCCAGAATCTTACGATCGATGATCTCTTGAAGGAGGTCTTGCAGGGGGCGGGGTTGCGAGAGAAAGTCAGCTATCAACTCAACCTCCGCGATACCTACGAGCCCAAGCAGTTCTGTGTGCAATACCGAGAAACCGATCTCCAGTTTATCCAGCGGACGATGGAGGAGACGGGGCTCTACTACTTCTTCGACCACACCGGGACTTCGGACCTCCTCGTTATTACGGACGACCGCCGGGAGGAATTGCTCCTTGACGGGACCCGGGTCGAGACGGCCAGTACGGCCTCCGCTGCGTCGCTTCCCGCGCCGGTCCCTTACGATCAGACCGGCGGGCTCTCCGCGGATGCCCCACGTATCGCCGAACTCGTCGCCCGGCAGTCCGTCATCCCCAAGCTTGTGATCGTGCGCGACATCAACTTCGAGGACTATGCGGACGTCGACGAGGCCGGCTGCATGGAAGAGAAGGGGCTCATCACCGTGTTCGACAAGGCGACCCTCCCGGCCGAGGACCACGTCCACTACGAGCACGGGCACTTCTTCACTGGCGAGCGCAGCGGGGTCGAGCCTAAGACCACGACGGGGGAGACGAGCGACGCCGCCACTCGACGGCAGGCTCTGCTCAAGCGGCTGGCCCGGCGGCGGTACGAGGAGTTCCAGTGCGAGCGGTTCGTCCTCGTCGGCCGGGGGAATCACCCCGCCTTCCGAAACGGCCACCACTACGAACTCAGCGCCCACTACCGGGGGAGTTGGAACGGCCAGTTGTACCGGCTCACCCGGGTGCGGCACCGTGGCTGGGCCACGACCCTCTATAACGAGGCGCGTACGGCTCCCCCCTACGAGAACGAGTTCGAGGCAATCCCTTCCACCATCCAGTTCCGCCCGAAGCGGACCACGCCGGTCCCGAAGGCGCCCGGCGTCATGACCGCCCGCATCGAGGCGTCCGAGGTGGCCCGGACCGCTGCGGAGGACGCCAGCAGTCCCTTCGCGGCCGACATCGACGCCGAGGGCCGCTACGTCGTCCGCCTCCCGTTCGACCGCCGGCCCGACACGACCAGCCAGGAGGGGACGGGATCGCGCCGAGTGCGCATGGCGCAGCCGTACGCGGGACCCGATCACGGTCTCCACTTCCCGAATCCGCCGGCCGCCGAGATGCTGCTCGGGTTCCTCGACGGGGACGTGGACAAGCTCGTTGGGCTCTCCGCGTTGCCGGACCCGTGGAACCACTCGCCGGTCCCGAACGAGGCCCTCTCGACGAGGACGCAGAACGCGGCGGAGGAGACGCCGCTCGTCGCCCCCTCGCCGATCATGTTCGGCGACACGAAGAACGTGATCCGCTCGCGCGTGGGCCACCAGTTCATCATGGACGACGGGAACGCCGGGGAGAACGTAGGCATCACCTTGGAGACCGGAAACAAGGTGTCGAGTTCGGGGATCCGGCCGCTGAACCTGTACTGGAACAGCCGGATCGACATGGGCGGCTACCGCCAGCGCGACTTCTTCGAGCAACACCTCGGCAATATCTCGCACGTGTGGAACTGGGCCAAGTTTTTCCGCGAGCCCTCCGTCCCCGAGTTCATGGGGATTGCCCTCACGGAAATGGCTACCATGCTCAGCTTCGGGCCGAGCCCGGAGGACTGGGCCGGCGAGACGTTCGGCAACACGACCCGCGTCGGCATCGAGATGAACACGGACGAGTCCATCAAGCTGATGGGCCAGAACGGCGTCGAGATCGTGATGCCGAACGTGTTTGGCTTCTGGGGGGGCGGGACCGTGCCCGGTATGGACACGCAGGGTTCGCACCGGCTCGGCTGGGCCATTACGGACTTCCTGATCAGTGCGCTCTACGAAGACGCGATTAAGGCAACCGTAGATAAGGTCAAGGATGGGAGGAAGGCAGCCGAGGGGAAGGTGGGGACGGCGGCGCGCAGCGCGAGGGCGGCCGAGTGGATAAAGCACGAGGAGTACAAACAGAAAAAACGGTTACAACTGGTGGGTAACATCGTCAAGTCTGCGCTTGGCGCTCCCAGCCTCGACCTCAAGTCGGCCGGCGATGTTCAGGTGATGGCGTTCGACACGACGAAGATCGGCGGCGGCCACGGCGGCATCGAGGTGGTTTCCAACGCCGACGTCACGCAGATGGCCGGGCTCGACTACACGGTAGAGGCCGCGCAGGGGATCAGTCTAAAGGCGAAAGGAGAGCCTGTGGGGCGGCCCGGTATCCTCAACGCGATCCCCAAAATGTTTTCGGAACTCGGGGTCCCAGCTCCGCCAGGGGTCAAGGTCAATCCGGGCGGCTCCATCATGCCGGAGCCGACGGATTGCAAGATCGAGATCGAGAACGAGAACGAGGACGTCCAGATCATCGCCGGCGGCAAGGACGACGGCGCACGGAAGAAGAAGATCTCCCTCCTCTCCCGGCACGGGGACATCGAGCAGATCGCCGGCTCCACCGTGCGCGTGCAGATCGCGACGTGGGATGAGAAGAAGGGGGAGTATAAGTACGAGCATGATCACCCGTTCTTCGAACTTCGCAAGGGCGAACTCATCCTCAAATGTGGAAGCTCGGCGATCAAGCTCGAGGCCGACGGCACCATCACGCTCCAGGGGAAGAAGGTGCAGATCGCCAGCAAAGAGACCAGTCTTGTCTCGACAAAAGACATCACTCTGCGGTCGATGCAGGGTAAAGTCAACCTCTCGGTGGACTCGCCTTCGGGGCCGCCCCCGGACGACAGCGGCATCAAACAGGCGTCTATGGATTATGCAGACGCAGCCGGCAAGCAAACAGGCGTGGAGGCCGCTCTGCGGAAATACAACGCCGAGTTCGATAAGTATGAGACGCAGGTGTTCATGCAGAAGCAGCCCTCGTCCTCCGTCGAGGTCTCGGCGACCGACGTCAAGGTCACGGGGAAGATGGGCATCAAGATGGACTGCGTGAACTTCGAATCCGAGGCGAAGATGAAGCAGGAACTGAAGGGCAATATGCTGACCATCGACGGAAAGATGACCGACGTGAAAGGGCAGATGACGATCGTGAAGGGGAGTCTCATCAAGATCGGCTCCTAGCCCCCATACCACCTCTACAACCCTCCCCGGGAACCCGCTCTCACCATGCCGAAACCCGCCGCCCAACTCGCCGACAACGCCACGCACGGCCCGCCCCTCCTCGGCGCCGGCCAGCCGACGGTCCTCATCTCGAACCGCCCCGCGTGGTGCGTCGGCGACCAGCACACGTGCCCGATCCCGAACGCGCCGCCGCCCGTCGGGCCGGGGACGCCGCACGGGCCGGGCGTCACCGCGCCGCCGGGCGCCATCACCGTCCTCATCAACAACAAGCCTGCCGCCGGGCTCGGCGACCAAGTGATGGAGCCGGGGGCGATCGTGCCGCTGCCGCCTCCGAACCCGATCGTGATGGGCGCACCGACCGTGCTTGTGGGCTGAGAATGCTATGACGCTGCGCGCCGACATCGCCACGGGGGAAACCTCGCTCGACCGGACGGACCTCCGGCTGGGCGGGGCGCTCCCGCTCGTGCTGGCGCGGCAGTACCGTAGCAGCGCGCCGGCCGGCATCTTCGGCGTCGGCTGGCGGCACGGGCTGGACCGGACGCTCCGCGTCATGGCCGACCGCATCGTCTATCGCGAGGGATCGGGGCGGGAGGTCGTGTTCGCACCGGTGGCCGTGGGGATGGAAGTGCGGCACCCAGAAGGGCTCACGCTCCAGCACCACGCCGACGTGTGGGTGGTGTTCGCCTCGCCGCTCGCGCAGGAGGTGTTTCGTAAGAGGACAGGCGGGGATGCGTTGCCGCTGGAGCGCATCGTGGACCCGAACGGCAACCGGATCAAGCTGGGCTATGCGGGCGGGCGGCTCGCCGAGATCAGCGGCTCGGGCGGGCAGCGGATCCGCTTTACGTACGCGGGCGGCGTCGTGGGGCAGATCGTGGTCGTCGGTGCGGACGGACGGGCGAGCGCGGTGCGGACGTTCCGCTACGGCGCGGGCAACACCCTCGTCGCCGAGACCGACGCGGCGGGACGGACGACGGAGTACGCCTATCAGGACGGTCTGCTCGTCCGTGCTGGCCCGTGGCTCGCGCAGTACGGCAGCGACCGCCGCTGCCTCGCCGTGTGGCGCTCCGACGGCACCGCCGCGACGCACCTCGCCTACGACCTCCTCCGGCAGACGACACGTGCTGTGGGCCTCGACGGACGGCAGACGCTCTACCGCCACGCGCCCGGCACGAACGGGCAGGTCGTGCTCGAACGGCTCGATACCGGAAACGAAAGCCTCAACTACTACTACGACGAGGCGCAGCAACTCATCGGCCACTCCGACCCGGGCGGGACCGTCGTCACGTTCCAGCGGCTCGACCCGGCGAAGGGCGAGCGCTTTCAGATCGACTACGAGGACCGGTTCTCAAACGCGACGCTCGGGCCGGGCGGTCTCGTCGAAGCGATGGACGGGCCTGGCGAGGGCGTCTTCGCCTTCGGCTACGACGAGCGGTTCAGCCTCACCCAACTCACGACGCCGCTCGGCGCGACGTGGAGGTTCGAGCGCGACGGGAAAGGGCGCGCCTCGGCGATCGTCAGTCCGGCCGGGCGGCGCATCGCACTCCGTCGCGAAGGCGCGGCGCTGCTCGTGGAGGGCGAAGAGGGGCTCCGGCTCCGGCTTACCTCCGACCTCTTCGGCCGCGTCGCCGCCCGCACCGACCGGCTCGGCCGCGAGCAGCGCTTCCGTTATGACGCCGAAGGCCGGCTGATCGGCGTGGCCGTCGGCGACGGGTACAGCGTGGCGTGGGACTACGACGGGGCCGGTCGGCTCACGCGGATCGTAGACGCCGAGCGCGTCGAGGTCCGCCGGACGCACGACGCGGCGGGTCGCGTGCTCACGGCCGAAGCGGGACGCGGAGGGGTGCGCTTTGCCTACGATTTAGCCGGACGCATCAGCGCGGCCGAGGGGGCCGGCGGGAAGGTCGGGTTCGCGTACGACGAGCAGGACCGCCTCGTTCGCGCCGAAGGGCCGGGCGGGACGATGACTTACGACTACGATGGAGACGGCGTCGCGGTGACGACCGGCGACCGGCGCGCGGTCTACAGCGCGCACGGCGAGCCGCTCGAAGAGCACGCGGCCGACGGCAGCGCCCGGCGATTCCAGTATGGCGCGACCGGCGAGCTGCTCGCCGTCGAGCACGAGGCGGAAGACGAGACCACGACGTTGCTCTTCGACTACGACGATGACGGACGGTTGATCGGCGCGGAGCGCGGGGACGCGGCGGCCACGTTCGGCTACGACCCCGACGGCCTGCTGACGACGGTCGAAACCGGTGGCCGCACGTTCCGCCTTGAACACGATACCCGCCTTCGCCCCGCGCTGCTCCGCGTCGGCGAGACGGCGTATCGCTTCACCTTCGACGACGGCGACCGGCTGACGGCTTTCGCGCGCGACGGGGAAGGTCGCAGCGCACCCGATTCCTCGGGCGGGGACTCCGCGCCGGCATCGGATGAGACGCTGCCCTTCGCCTCGGTCACCCCGTACGCCCCGCAGCCCGACAGTCCGCAGCCCGCCGTTCCGCCGCCGGCCTCGTGCACATTCCAGTACGACGCGCTCGACCGGTGCACGTCGTTCCGCACCGGCGACGGCGCCGAGCAGCGCACGACGGTCGGCGGCGTGGATCGGGTGCCGGTGGGGGACGGGCTCGCCTTCGTCGTCGCCCCACGCGGGCTCGCGCTCGTGTTGGAGACCGATGCCCTCGTCCTTCCGCTGTGGGGAGGCGAAGAGATGAGGTTGCCCCGGCTCGCCCTCGACGCGCGGATCGTCCGGGCGCTCGTTCGCGGACCGGAAGCGGCGCTCGTATCGCCGAACACCCAGCCGGGTCCGCCGGTCGAGCGGTGGCAGACGCTCGCCCGCGCCGAGGGCTTCGAGACCGGCGTGCCGAGCGCGACGGCGCTCGGGCTTCCGTGGCCCACGCTCGACGTGTTCGCCCTCGCCCGCGACCGCTACGATCCGCACTTTGCACGGCGGCTTGCGGGCTCGCTCCCGCACCATCAGCCCGACACTGCCCGCGCGCCCGACGACGCGCTCACCGGCTCGCATCGGACCGGCGTGCTGCACCCGCCGGTGTGGGCCGAGCGCGCACACGGCCGCCATCTCGCCTCCGCGCTGCTCGCCCCGCCTGGCGGCGTCCCCGATACCCTCGCGCTTCGGCTCTACCGGACGCTCACCCGCCCCTGACATATGGAACCGACGACGCTCGCTTTCGACCTCGACCGGCTCCGGCCCGATGCGGACCTGCGCGGCGTCGACCTAAGCGCGGTCCCGCTCACGTCGGCCGATCTCACCGGCGCGAACCTCGCCGGGACGAACCTGCCGGGGGCTGAGATCACCGGAGCCCTGCTCGATGGCGCGGATTTCACCGGGGCCGACCTGCGGGGCGTTCGGTTCGGCGGTGCGCTGCTGAGCGGCGCGACCTTCTCCGGCGCGAACCTGACCGGGGCGACGTTCGAGGGGTGCTTGCTCGACGACGCTATGTTCCGCAACGCCCGGCTCGACGAGGTAACGCTGACCTCCTGCACCGCCGACCGCGCCGACTTTCGCGGCGCGTCGCTCCTGCGCTGCGTAATCGAAGGGTCGGTGTTGGAAGCGGCGAACCTGAGTGGGTGCGAGATGAGCGGGGCGAGTCTCAAAGGAAGCGTCTTCACCGCCGCCGATCTCAGCGGGGCGAAGCTCGTCGGCGCGAACCTCGAACAGGCGCTGCTCACCGAAGCGAACCTCGCCGGCACCGATTGCACCGAGGCCGTGCTCTCGGGGGCGATCCTCGACAAGGCGCGCGCGCCGGGCGCCGTCTTCCGCAGCGCGTTCCTCGTCGCCACGTACGCGCCGCGCGCCGACCTCTCGGGGTGCGACTTCTCCGGGGCCAAGCTCTCCGTCGGCACGTTCACGCGGGCGACGCTGGCGCGGGCGACGTTTCACCACAGCACGGTCGAGACGGCCGTGTTCGAATACGCCGACCTGCGCGAGGCGCGGCTGAGCCAGTCCTCGTTCGACTTCGCCAACTTCGTCGGGGCCGACTTCGCCGGGACGCAGGCCGCCGGGTGCAGCTTCTTCGGCGCCGACTTCTTCTGGACGACGCTCGACGGCTTCCAGCGATCGGAGTGCGACTTCGAGTCGGCGCGGATGCCGGAGCCGGTCGCGCCCGCGTTCGGGCCGGGTGCCGCGCCGCCGCCGGTCCGCCCGCTCCCGCTCTATCGCCCGCCCGCGTCGGCGCAACCTCGCCCGAGCCGATGAACGTCACGAATGACACGCCGTTCGTCGACGGCCTCGCGATTGGCATGGGGCCGGACCGGAAGCCGTGCCTCTCGGTCCTGCTCAAGGCCACGTTCCGCATCCCCGTCGGGGCCGACGGCACGCTCGCGCCCGTCGCCGACGAGCAGCAGCCGATCACGGCCGACGACGAGTTTTTCAAAGGCGACATCACGGGCAGCGTCCGGCTCGAAACCGACGTCGTCCCGTTCAAGCCTCGCGCCGATGTCGTGGTCGTGGGCCGGGCGTATGCGCCGGGCGGGAAGCCGGTGCCCGCGCTCGACGCCGCGATCCGCGTGGGGCGCGTGCAGCAGGCCGTCCGCGTCTTCGGCAACCGGCGGTGGGTCTTCCCGACCCGGCTCGTGATGGTGCCGGTCATGTCCGACCCCGAGCCGTTCACCGAGATGCCGCTCGTCTACGAACGGGCCTTCGGCGGGTTCGACCACAAAGGGCGCGCGTGGAGCCCGCAGAACCACATCGGGCGCGGCTTCATCGGGAAGAAGACACGCGAGTCCGTGGATGGCAAGCCGCTCCCGAACCTCGAAGACCCCCGCCGCCCGATCCGCTCGTGGGACGACCAGCCTGCGCCCGTCGGGTTCGGGTTCTACGGCCGGAGCTGGCAGCCCCGCGCCGCCCTCACCGGCCGGAACCTCAACGACCTCGACCCCGAGTTCGGCCTGCCCGCCGACTTCGACTTCGGGTTTTACAACGGTGCGCACCCCGCACTTCAGGTGCCCGGCTACCTCGTCGGGAATGAGGAGGTCGAGCTCCGTCACCTCACGCCCGACGGCTACCGCCGCTTTCGCCTCGCCGGCGTTCAGCCCCGCCTCGGGCTCAGCGTGTACACCGACGGGCTCGGCCCGGACGAGGCCGCAGCGGTCGATCCGCAGGCTCGGCCGGTGCAGACACACGCCCTCGCCGCCAACCTCGATACCCTCTTGTTTTTAACGGACGAAGGCGTATTCTGCCAGGTGTGGCGCGGGACCCACACCCTTCCTGAACTTAGCCTCGACACGATTGCGGGCATCGACCTCCGCATGGCGTGAGCGCGGCCACTTGACTCGATTGACATGAGCGACGTACACAAGAACGTAGGCCTCTTCATCTCCTCCGATCCCGACACGACGTCGGTCACGCAGCCCGGCGCGGGCGCCCAGCGGCGCGAGAAGCGGATGCCGCTGCGGCTCATGCTCGTCGCCGATCTCGTGCCGCAGCAGCGCCCGAGCCGGACCGAGTCCGTCGCGCGGCGGGTGGACGTGAACAGCTTCGCCGGGGTGATGGAGGAGTGGAAGCCCGCGCTCCGCATCGAGGTCCCGAATCGGCTGAGTCCGCAGCCGGCGTCGCTGGAGATCGGGCTGCGGTTCACGTCGCTCAAAGACTTCGCGCCCGCCGCGATCGCGCGGCAGGTCCCGGCCCTGGCCCGGCTGTTGGCGATCCGTACCGAAGTCCACGGCGTCCGCACCGAAGGCACCGACCGCGAGACGTTCCGCGCCCGCCTCGCCGAAGCCGGCATCGACGCCGCTTCGGCCGACGGACTCTACGGCCAGCTCACCGTCGAGCCACCGAAGCCGAAGCCCGCGAAGCCGAAGACGGACGACCCGCTCGACCGGCTGATGGGCCTCGTGGACACGGGGGATGGGAGCGACGACGAGCCGGTCGGCATCGGCGCCGCGCTCGCCGACGCGGTGTCGGACGGCGCGCCGCGCATCGCGGCCTCGGCCGCCGACAAAATCTTGGCGGACTTTGACGCGAAGCTCGGTGGGCAACTCCGCGCGATCATCGAGCACCCGGACCTCCGCCGGCTCGAAGCCGCGTGGCGTGGGCTGAAGCTGCTCGTCGACCGGCTGCCCTTCCGCGAGGGCGTCCTGCTCGACGTGGTTCCCGCCCGCCGCGAGAGCCTCAGCGAGACCGTCTATTACCAAGTGCTCGTCCCCGAGCACGAGGCCGCCGACGCCGGCGACCCGCTCACCGCCGTCATCCTCGGCTTCGCCTTCGACAACAGCCAGGCCGACGTCGAACTGCTCGACGACCTCGCCGGGACGGGGGCGAGCCTGCAGGCGCCGTTCATCGCCTCCGCCGCGCCGGGATTCTTCGGGTTCGACGCGCCCGAGGCGATCGGGCCGCTGCCGCTCGTGCCGCAGTTGATGCAGGGCCCGGAGTACATCCACTGGAACAAGCTCCGTGACAAAGACGAAGCGCGGCACCTCGCGCTCGCGTTCCCCCCGTTCCTCCTCCGCCCGCCGTACGGGCCGGAGCATCCGTCGAAGGAGGTCCCCGTCGAAGAGCAAGGCTACCTGTGGGGCGGCGGCGCGCTCGCCGTCGCGCTCGCGATGGCCGATTCGCTCGCCAAAACGGACTGGCCGACACACCTCACCGGCCGTCCCGTCGACGATCTCCCGATCTGGGAGACCGACCGGGGCACGACGCCGCTCGCCGTCCTGCTGCCCGAAGGGAAAGCCGCCGAACTCGGCGACGCCGGGTTCGTCGCGCTCACCGGCACGGCCAACCGCGACCGGCTGCAGATCGCGCAGGCTCCCAACGCCTCGCGGCCCCAGATTTTCGACGACGCCGAGAAGACCGCGCACGCGGCAGCGCACGCGACGCTCGGGTGCGGCCTCTTCGCCGCGCGGGCGGCCCACCGCCTGCTCCTCCTGCCCGCCGAAATCGATGCCTCGGCGGATCTGGAAACGAAGACGGCAGCCGTCGTCGCGCGGCTTCGTAGTTTCCTCGGCGGAGACGAGGCCTCGGTCACGGCCGATCCTGTCCCCGACGCCGAGATCGAGGGGTACGACCTGCTTGCCATCCGCATGCAGCCGCCGCGCCACGTGTTGAGCACGCCGGTCCACCTCGCCATCGGCTTGCCGATTCCGAGAAAAGAATGAGGCGGGGACGGCCCGCGTTGCAGAGGAACGACGTTACCTATACGTTAAGGCGCAGTCCCGACACGAGGCCTGACCTTCTGCCCTCCCGAGTCCTACTTTTTTGAGCTCGTATCCCTACTCCGCTTCCCAGCCGACAGGGGCGCGCCCCGAGATCTTGGTGCGTGTCGAGGGGAGCAGTGTGCCCGGTCTCGAGCGAGCCTTCACCGAAGCCTTTACGATCGGGCGGGGGATTCAGGCGACGCTCCACGTGGACTCCGGCCGTGTCAGCCGCATCCACGCCGAGGTGCTTCTCGAGGACAGCCAGTGGGTGCTTCGGGACGCAGGGAGTACGAACGGTACCTACTGCGACGGAGAGCGGATCGATGAGATGCCCCTGGCGGGGGAAATCGTCGTGCGGCTCGGGCGCGACGGACCGGCCGTGCATTTCAAGGTGCAGGACCGCGCGCCTGTGAGAGAGTCCGCCGAGACGGCGGTGACGGAAGAGGCGCCCATCGAGATCTTAGAGGAGAAGGCCGAAGCCGATCGGATCGGTCGCAGAACCTCGCCCGACCGAGGGTGGATGGGTGCCGGGGTACCTGAGGAGCTTGCTCCGAGCGTGCCGTCGGCAGGTGCGAGCGCTCCGCAGCAGAACGGAGGACCCGCGTCGAGCAAAGCGAAGGATCCCAAGGCCTCCGTAAGCCAAGTGATCCGGCGCTACTTCGAAGAGGGAGCCGACGGGCCGGTCGGGGAGCGGACGATGATGATCCGCCAGGCCTATCAGCAGGTCCAGACCAAACAGAAACGGGCCTACGGCGGCATCATCGGTGGCGTGGCGGTGCTGCTGATTCTGGCGCTCGCCTTCGCCATTTGGCAGCAGATCCGGGTAGAGCGGTTGGAAGGGACGGCCGAGTCCCTGTTCTACGAGATGAAGGAGCAGGACCTGGAGACGGCCCAACTCCGTCTGCTGGCCGAAGAAGGCGGGAACGCCGACCTCGCGGCCCAACTCGACAACATCGAGGCGCGTCGCCTCCGCAAAGCCGAACTCTACGAGGGGTACATCGAGGAACTCGGCCTCTACCGCAAGCTCTCGCCGCAGGAACGGGAGATCTACCGCGTCGCCCGCATCTTCAACGAGAGCGAGTTCACGATGCCGGCGGGCTTCGTGCGCGAGATCAAAGGGGTCATCACCGAGTGGCAGAGCTCGGGCCGGTTCGAGAACGCCGTCCGGCTCGCCGAGCGCAACGGGTACACGCCCGCGATCGTCCGGACGATGCAGGCCTACGGCCTCCCGCCCGAGTTCTTCTACCTCGCGCTGCAGGAGAGCAACTTCGACACGTGCATCAGCGGGCCGCAAACGCGGTGGGGCATCGCGAAAGGGATGTGGCAGTTCATCCCGACGACCGCGCAGGCCTACGGCCTCGTGACGGGGCCTCGCGTCGATCTCCGCGTCTGCGACCCGCAGGATGAACGCCACGACTTCGCCCTCGCCACCGACGCCGCCGCTCGCTACCTCCTCTACATCTACACCCACCTGGCCCACGCCTCCGGCCTGCTCGTGATGGCGTCCTACAACTGGGGCGAGCACCGCGTCGCATCGAAACTCGATCAACTCCCGGAGACGCCCCTCGAACTCGTGCAGCAAGACTTTGAGGGCATCCCGGAGAACCCGCAGCAGCGTAACTATTGGCGGTTCCTCAACGAGTACCGAGACCGCATGCCGGATGAGACGAAGAACTACGTCCTCCATATCTTCGCCGCAGCCGTGATCGGGCAGAACCCACGCCTCTTCGGGTTCGACTTCGATAACCCGCTGGAGCCTTACCTCCAGGATGCTGCGTCGAGCCCCTCTGCAGCTGCTCTCCCTCCCCACCCCTGATCCGCTCGCTCATGCTGTGGAAGCGCTCCGCTCGCCCGCTCACCATCCACTTCGGCGCCAAGTCTGACGTCGGCCAGGTCCGTACGGAAAACCAAGACGACTTCGGCCGCTTCCCCGTCGTGCGGTCTTCGCGTAATGGAGAGCACTTGTTCGTCGTGGCCGATGGGATGGGGGGGCACGAGGACGGGGGGCACGCGAGCCGGGTCGCCGTTGAGGCAGTCGGCGACACGTACTTCGGTAGCTCGGAAGGCTCCGTCGAAGACCGGTTGCACCGCTCGGTCGGCGAGGCCAACGCCCGGGTATATCAGTTCGCGCAGGGCGGCGGGATCCCGAAGAAAATGGGAACGACTTGCACGGCTCTCGCGCTTGTGGGGGAGGATGCGTATCTCGCCCACGTCGGAGATAGCCGGGCATATCTCATCAACAAGAAGGGGATCGTGCAGCTCTCGCGGGACCACACGCTCGTGGAGGCCCTGATGCGCGAGGGCGTGCTGACCGTAGACGAGGCCGCGCGGCATCCGCAGCGGCACGCGCTCGTCCGGGCCATCGGGATCGAGCCGCAAGTGCAGGTGGACGTGAAGCAACTCCACACGCCCCAAGCCGGCGACGCCTTCCTGCTGTGTTCTGATGGGCTGGCTCGCGTAACGAACATCGAGATCCGCGATATCGTCCGCTCAGAGGCCCCACAGCAGGCCGCCGAGACCCTCGTTCAGCTCGCCAACGATCGGGGCGGCCACGATAATGTGACGGTACTGGTGGTAAAGGTAGAATAAGTTATAGTTTTCGTACTCTAGGCCTGCTGGCTTTTCGATTCCCGACGCGCCCCCTGGTTCATGCCTGACACGTACATCGGCCAAGAGATCGACGGCTTCCGCATCCTTGAGGAGCTAGGGCGCGGCGGGATGGGCGTGGTGTACAAGGCGGAGGACGTGGCGCTCGCCCGGCCGGTCGCGCTCAAGATGATCGCCCGTGAACTGTCCCGCGACGAGTCGTTCGTGCGGCGCTTCCGCTCCGAGGCCCGCGCCCTCGCCCGGATTAACAGCTCGTACATCACGAGCATCTACGCGCTGCGCCGGACCGACGACGGCATCTTCATCGTGATGGAGTTCATCGGGGGCGGGACCCTCGGCGATAAGATGGAGCGGGGGCCGGTGCGCTGGGCCGACATCCGGGCCCCGTTCCTCGAGATGATCTCGGCGCTCGAACACGCGCACGGCGTCGGCGTCATCCACCGGGATATCAAGCCGGGCAACATCCTCCTCACCGAGGACGGCCACGTCAAGGTGACGGACTTCGGCCTTGCCAAGCTCCATACGGCCGACCAGGGGATGACCGTCACACAGGGGATTGCGGGGACGCTCTACTACATGTCCCCCGAGCAGGTCAAGGGCGAGCGCAACCTCGACGGCCGCAGCGACCTCTACGCCCTCGGCATCACGATCTACGAAGCGCTCAGCGGCCGCCTGCCTTTCGACCGTGGCGGCAGCGAGTTCTCGACGATGCGGAAGATCGTCGAGGACCAGTACCCGCCCCTGGGAGAGTTCGCCCGCGACCTCCCGCCCGGCCTCGAATCTGCCGTAATGAAGGCGCTTGCCAAATCCCCCGACGACCGCTACGCGAATGCGGCGGCGATGCGGGAGGCGTTTGAGGCCATTCCCGGCGATGCGGCTCCGGCTAGGCTTAACACCAACGGACCGCCACCGCGTCGGGAGGCGGAGACGGTGGTAGCGGGGGAGGCGTATCAGTCGGCTCCCCCGCCCGTGGTGACGAAGCAGGCGGTGCCGAAGCAGCGCATGATGATTGGCGGTGGGGTATTCGCGGTGCTCGCGCTCGCCGCCCTCGCCTATTTCTTCTGGCCCTCGGGCAGCACGACCCCGCTCAGCGTGAGTACCGATCCGCCCGGCGCGGCCGTGTACTTCGACGGGCGAGAGATAGGCCGGACGCCGCTGGAGTCTGTCGCGGTGAGGGGGGAGGGCGGGCGGCTTCGGGTCGAGCGGGTAGGCTACGCAACCGTCGATACAACGCTTTCCTTCACTGAGGGGGAGCCGATGAACCTCCTCCTGCCGCTCGTGGCGGTCGCCTCTACGGGGGATGGGAACGTTGGCAGCGCGCGGGTCGCGCTCCTCAACGTAGCGTCGAACCCGTCCGGCGCTACCGTCGTCATCGACGGGCAGCGGGTAGGGGAGACGCCCTACACACACCGTGACAGCACGGGCCGCCCGCTCTCGGTCCGTCTCGAACGACGCGGCTACCAGCCATACAGCGAGACGGGCGTCGTCCTCAACCCCGCGTCGCCGAGAGAAATCCGCGCCGATCTAGAACGCGTCACCACCCTGCCTTCGGACAATGCGCCGCCGGGCAACACCGCATCCGATCCTCCTCCGGCCCAGACGGGCACACTCGTCCTCCGGTCTAATGAGGGCGGCACGGTGACGGTCAACGGGCAGAGCAGGCCCGATTCCGGCACGTTCACCGTCCCGGTTGGTACCCAGACCGTCCGGTGTACGCATCCAGACTACGGTAACGCCACCGGCCCCGTCACGATTCGCGCCGGGCAGACCACCACGGCGACGTGCTACTTCCAGGCGAACGTCAACGTGCAGGCCACAGGCGAGTCGACATGGGGCTCCGTATGGGTCAACAACCGGAACGCCGGCGAGACCGGCGTCATCAAGCTTCCCCCCGGCACTCACACCGTCGAGGTGCGGCGCAGCGGGTTTAGGTCCGTCGAACCGCCACAACCGGTTACCATTCGGGCAGGGTTAGTACAGCAAACCGAACGGTTGGTATTCACTCTGCAGAAGGAGGAGTGACAAGTTCTCGGTTGCTCCTATATTGTTACGCCTTACACGCTTTCGTGCTAGGGATTTGTCAGCCAACGAGGTACTTCGCGATGTCTCCGATTATGTCCCGCCTACTCTGTGCAATCTTTTGTTTCGTCGGTCTGTTGGGCGCGAGCGCTCAAGCGCAAGAGGCGTCCCTGCAGAAGGCTGTCGAAGCCTTCACGGCCGGTGAGTACGACCAGGCCATCAACGGCTTCGCTGCGCTGATCGAAGACGGCTCTGCTGACAAGACCGTCAAGAAGGAGGCGCTCCAGTACCTCGGCCGTGCCTACGTTGCCAAACGCGCTTTCGACGACGCCCGCTCGACGATCGACCGACTGCTCGACCTCGAGCCCCCGCTCGTCGAGCTCGACCCCGACGACGAGCCGCCGTCGCTGATGAAGCTCTACTACGAGGTCCGCCGCGACTACGCCGGCTACGAAGTGCAGCGCCCCGAGCCGGGGATGAAGACCCTGGCTGTGATGGACTTCACGAACAGCTCCGTCGACGAGAAAGAGCGCTTCGACCCGATGCAGCAGGGGTTCGCGTCGATGATGATCAACTACCTCGAAGGCTCCACCGATCTGAAGGTGGTCGAGCGCGAGCGGATCCAGTGGCTCCTCGACGAACTCGAACTCCAACGTGACGACGGCATCGTCGATCAGGCCTCGGCCGTGCGCACCGGGCAGCTCCTCGGCGCGAATGCGGTCCTCTTCGGCGCCTTCACGGTGCACGAAAAGCAGATGTGGATCTCGGCTCGCCTCGTGAAAGTCGAGACGGGGGAAATCCTGCTGGCCGAGCAGATCTTCGGGAAGCGGGACGAGTTTTTCGAGCTCGTCGAGAAGCTGTCCGATCAGGTGACCGAGGCGATCGGCGTAGAGCTTGCCAGCGCCGGGCGAAACAGCGAAGGCGGCAGCGGCAACGGCGGTCAGACGCGCTCCCTCGACGCTCAGCTCTCGTACTCGCAGGGGCTTGGGCTGATCGAACAGGAGAAATATCAGGAGGCCTACGACAAGTTCTTGGAAGCGCTCGAGTACGATCCCCAGTATGCCGACGCCCGCCGACGAGCGGACAGCCTGCGCCCCCAACTCGCGGCGAACTAACCCACGCGAACAGTACGGGCGCAGTCCACCGGGTCGCGCCCCCACCAACCGCCATCCAACGCCCCTATGCCCCGCGGACTCGCTCTCCTCACTGTGCTAGCGCTCGGGCTGCTCGCTGCCTGCGCACCGACCAACCAAGTCGGCACGGTAGCGCCGGAGAAGCTCGACCGCGCTATTGATCGGGCCCGGGCCGACCTCGTCCGCCGGCCCAACGACGCGGGCGCGCTCCGCGACCTCGGCGCGCTCCTCGCGCAAGCGGAGCGCTTCGACGATGCCGCTCAATATCTCCGGCAGGCGTACGTCGAAGACCGGGACGATCCGAAGACGCTCTACTACCTCGGCCTCCTCAACGAGGCGGAAGGGGATCCCGGGGAGGCACTTCAGTTTTACGGCCGATTCGAGGACATCTCTCCGCGGTCGGCGTTCCGGCCGTTGTTGAAAGGGCGCTACGAATCGCTCGTCCGCGAACAGATCGAGCAGGAGATGGGGTCCCTCGCAGCCCGCGAGGACTCGCTCGCTACGGCCGAGGCGTCGCCCCAGACCGTTGCCGTGTTCCCGTTCGCCTACCGTGGGAGCGACCTCCGCTACGCGCCGCTCGGCCGCGGGTTGGGAGAGATGGTGCAGGCCGACCTCGCCGGCATCGGCGGGCTGCAGGTGGTGGAGCGGCTCCGGCTCCAGTCGTTGCTGGACGAGCTTTCGCTTTCGCAGTCCGAGGCGTTCAACCCGGCCACGACGCCGCGCGTGGGCCGGCTCCTCCGCGCTGGTCGTGCCGTCGGCGGCTCCTTCGACGTCGAGGACCGCGACCTCCGGATCGATGCCGCGCTGTGGAACTGGGCGGTGCAACCAACGCCAAACCTGCAGTCGCGGTCGGACAACCTCAACGATCTCTTTCAACTGAAGCGCGAGGTTGTGCTCGCCCTCGTGGAGCAGATGGGCGTGCCCCTCACCGCCGAAGAGCGGGCGATGTTCGACGCGGTGCCCACACGTAACCTCCAGGCCTTCCTCCTCTACTCCCGCGGGTTGGAAGAGGAGGACGCCGGGAATTTCGCCGCGGCGACCGGGCTCTTCCGCGAAGCTGTGAAGCTCGACCCGTCGTTCGAGCGTGCCGCCGATGCATCGGCGCGCGCTGATGCCGTCGACAAAGCGGGCGGGTCGATCCAGAACGGACTCGCCGCGGCCCGCTCCCTCGAAAACTTCGGGGGGATCGACCTCGTCGGCAGCCGCCTCGGCAAGCTGAACGATAGCATCGGGTCTGCCTTCATTCCGGGCACCGGGGGCGGACGGGATGACCCGTCCGGGGAAGCAGCGGCGGCCACGAGCACCTTCGAGCCGCTCCCCCTCCCGCCGTCACCGCCGCCGCCGGGCGGCAACTGATGGGTCACGAGTGATATGAAGTCAACAGGGATTGAAATATGAAACGAATGGTACGGATCGTCGCAGCGCTCGCCGTCCTCCTCGGAGGAGCGGACCTGCGCGCACAGGACTTCGAGATCGAAGAACTCTCGGTTCCCATCCCCGGTGAGGAGTTAGAGGCTACGGTGACCGTGTTTGTTGATGGCCCCGTTTCCAATGGCCGGCTGTTTTACCGCCCCACGGGCGAGGTGCAGTACGAATCGGTGGTGCCACAGCAGACCGGCAATATGTTCAGCGTCGTGATCCCGGCGTCGGCGGTGACCGAGCGCGGGCTCGACATCTACGGCGAGTACGCCGAGGATGGGGAACTGCGCACGTACCCTGAGCAGAACGCGGCGGAGAACCCCTACCGCCTCCCGGTCTACCTTGGCTCGTTCGAGGTGCCCATCGAGCTGGCACCCCGCCAGTATCGGATGGTCTCGGTGGCCGCCGACCTCGGCACGGGCACAGCCGATGGGGAACTCACCGACGACTTTGGCACCCCGGACATCGCGCGGTGGCGCGCAGCCCGGTGGGACCCGGCGCAGGAAGCGTATGTGGAGATTCCCGGAGCAGCGAGTTCCCTGACGGAAGGGGCTGCGTTCTGGCTCATCACTGCCACCGGCGGTGCGTTCGATATCGACGCGGCCTCGTCGACCAACCCGGACTCGTTGCCGTCCATCACACTCCTACCGGGGTTCAATCAGATCGGCAACCCGTACGCCTTCCCGATTGCGTGGGACGACGTGCGGGGCGGAGCGGACGTAGGACCGTTGCTGGCCTTCAATCCAGCGTCCGGCGACTACGACGTGGCGTCTACGCTCGAGCCGTGGACGGGGTACTTCGTCCAGAGCTTCGAAGTGCAGCCCGTCACCTTTCTCGTGCCGCCGCGTGAATCCGTGGGCGGAGGGGCCGTGCAGGCACCGGAGACGGACTACATCGTTCACATCGGTGCTCGGATGGGAGATCGCGCCGATCTCCACAACGTCGTCGGGTTCGCCGCGACGGCCGCTACGGGTCGGGACCGGCTGGACCTTGGCGAGCCGCCGCCCATCGGGGAGCACGTCCGCGTGAGCGTGATCGAGAACGGCGAGCGGTGGATGCGGAGCTTGAAGCCCGTCCGTGCGGATGGCGAAATGTGGGACGTCGAGGTGACGGCGTCAGAAGAACTGCTCACGAGCGGGACGCAGCGCGTCACGGTGTCGCTGAGCGAAGAGGGCGTCCGGCCCGACGGGTTCGAACTGTATGTGATCGATCTCGATCGCGGGACGGCCGTGCAGCGGGTCGGCAACACGTTCGAGGTGGCGCTGAGCCGGGACGCACCGCTGCGTCGGCTGCGGCTGATTGCAGGGACGGAAGCGTTCGCCCGTACCGGCAGCGAGGGCGCACCGCTCGAGTTCACCGGCTTCGCCCTCGATGCGAACTACCCCAACCCCTTCGCGGAGCAGACGACCATCAGCTACCGCCTCGACGCGCGCGGCCCCGCCACGCTCGAGGTGTTCGACCTCCTCGGGCGCCGCGTGCGCGTGCTCGCCGATGGCGACCACAACGCCGGGGCTCACAGCGTCGAGTGGGACGCCCGTGATGCGTCCGGACGCACGGTCTCGAACGGGCTCTACCTCGTCCGCCTCCGCGCTGGCGATGCTTCTGCGACGCGCCGAGCGTCCGTCCTCCGCTAAACCCTTCCGAACCCGTGAGACACCTCCTCCTGTTCGCCCTCCTCGCTACGCTGACGGCCCCACTCGCCGTGGGACAGCCGACGTCGCTATACGCGAGCGCTGATCGTCAGCCCATCCGGGTTTCGATGGAGGGGCTCTACCAGCGCTTCTCCGACGATGGGGAGGACATCAGCGAGTTCAGCGTGCCCCTGGGCATCTTCCTCCCCATCGGGAACGCAGTCGCGCTCAGCTTGCAGACGAACTATGCGTCGGTGAGCGGGAGCGACGTCACGACCGTTTCCGGGCTGGGCGACGTGCAGTTCGTCGCGAGTTATTTCCAGCCTGCCGGGACCGGCAGCGTCGTGTTCAGCGTCGGTGTCAACGCGACGACGGGGCAGAATGCGCTCTCCTTCCAGGAATTCCAGACCTCGGCGTTGGCCGGGCAGACGGCCTACGATCTCCGCGTGCCCACGTTCGGCCAGGGAATCCGGGTTGCTCCCGCCGTGACGTACGCCTTCCCTGCCGGAGATCGTCTCGCGCTTGGGCTCGGCGCGTCGTATCAGTACCGTGGCCCGTACGAGCCGCTCGAAGACCTTCCAGACCAGTACGATCCGGGCGAAGAAGTATTGCTCACAGCCGGAGCCGAACTGGAGATCAACCCTACCTCCTCGTTCTCCGTGGACCTCTCCTACGGGATCAACGGAACCGACACGTGGGGCGCGATCACGTACGAGCCGGGCAACACCGTGACGGCGACGGCGCAGTACCTCCTCTACCTCGGGTTCCACGAGATCCGCACGGTGGCACGGTATCGAGCCCGAGGCGAAGGCGACCTGCCGGATGCCTCCGCTACGGCGGAAACGGCCGTGCCGACGCAGATCCTGTTCATGACGGACGCCCGCTTCCAGGTGACTCCGACCGTCGAGGTGGGCGCCCTGGCGCGGGTACGGAACTACGGCGAGAGCGCGCTCATCGGCGATGCGCTGACGCTCTTCGATATCGGATTGACTCCATCCGCGGTGGTCACGGAGCAGGTGGCCCTGACATCCCGGTTCGTGTACACGCTCGGTGGCTTCAGCGGGTTTACGGCGGGAGGCGGGCTACGCCTCTCGTTTTAGAGCGCTGGCGGGCGCACGTGTGGACTACCGATTTGACGCCATACGGGCCGCTATTATGGTTTAGCGCCCGCTGTTTTATCGCCGGACGATTCCCTATCTTGGGGCCCCTTCCGTGAGGCTCCATGCTCCCTTTCAAACGCATCCTCGTCCCCTTTGACTTCTCTCGGCTCGCTGAGCAGGGAGTGGAATACGCCGAGGAGATGGCCAAACTCCACGGGGCTCACCTCGACATCCTCCACGTCGTCGAGGAGCCGGCCTTCCCTTCGTTCTTCAAGCTCGGAGCGATGCGGATCTACGGCATGGTGCCGAACCTGGAGAAGGTAGCGTGGACGGCCCTCGAGAAACGCTTCGGCAGCCCCGGCGAGCAGCCGCACCTCGACTTCCACGTCGTCAAGGGCAGTGCCGATGTGGAGATCATCCGGTTCGCAGGCGAGCACGAGAACGACCTCGTCGTGATGACCTCGCACGGGCTGACCGGGCTGCAACACGTCTTGATGGGGAGCGTGGCCGAGAAGGTGGTGAAGATGGCGCCGTGCCCCGTCCTCGTGGTGAAGGCGTTCACGAAGCAGCCGGCCCCCGTCAAGGACGCCGAGAAGGCGGAGGGTGGTGTGAGCGAGCGCGGCGGAGCCGTTCTGAAGGAGCGGCGTTAGAGGGGTCCGCAGAGCGAGGCTCTGGGGGATCACCCACCGTTACGCCGCCCGCCATGCCCAACCCCGCCATCCTCGTCGTGGACGACGACCCCGACGTCCTCCGCGCGATCGCCCGCGACCTCCGCCGCCGCTACGGGCAGGATTACCGCATCCTTCGTGCGTCGAGTGCAGCGGAAGCTCTTACCGCGCTCGACGAGTTGCACGAGCGCGGCGATCCCGTTGCCCTCCTGCTCTCCGACCAGCGGATGCCCCGGATGAACGGGGTCGAGTTCCTGCGCGAGGCTATGCAGCGCTTCCCCCGCAGCAAGCGCGCGCTCCTCACGGCCTACGCCGACACGCAGGCCGCCATCGACGCGATCAACCAATCGCAGGTCGACTACTACCTCCTCAAGCCGTGGGACCCGCCCGAAGAGCGGCTCTACCCCGTGCTTGACGACCTGCTCGACGAGTGGCGGGCGACGTTCCGGCCGGGCTACGGCGGCGTCCGCGTCGTCGGCAGCCGGTGGTCGTCGGAGGCGCACGGGCTGAAGGACTTCCTCGCGCGCAACGCCGTCCCGTATCAGTTCATCGACGCGGAAAGTGACGAGGCGGACGAACTCGTGCAGGGGGCGGCGCTCCCGCTCGTGATTCTGCCCGAGGGCGAGCGGCTCGAAAGCCCGTCGCCAGCTGAGGTGGCCGAGCGGCTCGGACTGCGCACGAGCGCCGATGCCGAGTTCTACGACCTCGCGATTGTCGGGGGCGGACCGGCCGGGCTCGCGGCGGCGGTCTACGGCGCGTCCGAAGGGCTGCGGACCGTGCTGATCGAGCGCGAGGCGCCGGGCGGCCAGGCCGGCACGTCGAGCCGGATCGAGAACTACCTCGGCTTCCCCTCGGGCCTCTCCGGCGCCGATCTCGCCCGCCGCGCCGTCGCCCAGGCCGAGCGCTTCGGCGTCGAGATCATCGCGCCGCGCGAGGTCGAAGGCCTGACCGTCGACGGGCCGTACAAACGGCTCCGGCTCGCCGACGGCAGTGAAGTATCCTGCCACGTGCTGATGTTGGCGACGGGCGTGGCGTGGCGCCAGCTCCCCGCCGATGGCGCAGAGCGCTTCGCCGGGCGTGGCGTCTACTACGGCGCGACGATGACGGAGGCGCTCGGCTGCAAGGACGAGGTCGTCTACATCGTCGGTGCGGGCAACTCGGCGGGGCAGGCAGCGATGTACTTCGCCGAGTACGCGCGCCGCGTCGTGATGCTCATCCGCGGCGACGACCTCGGCGCGAAGATGAGCCACTACCTCGTCGAGCGGATCGAGGCGCACGAGCGGATCGACGTGCTGCTCCACACCGAAGTCGCCGAGTGCCGGGGCGACGGCCACCTCGAGCGGCTCGTGCTCGAACACCAGACGACGGGGGAGCGGACCGAGGTGGATGGCAGCTACCTCTTCGTGTTCATCGGCGCCGCGCCGCACACGGACTGGCTCGACGGCCTCGTCGAGCGGGACGAGCGGGGCTTCGTCATCACCGGGCCCGACCTCGCCGAGCACCACCTCGACGGGTGGCCGCTCGAACGCGCGCCGTTCCTGCTCGAAGCGAATGTGCCGGGCATCTTCGTGGCCGGCGACGTGCGGCACGAGTCGGTCAAACGCGTGGCGAGCGCGGTGGGCGAGGGCTCCGTCGCCGTTCACTTCATGCACCGCCACCTCGCGACGCTGTAGCGAGCGGGGCGACGTTCGCTGTTGGAACAAGTACCGCGGAAGTCGTAGGTTGTCGGCGTGATAGGCGAGCGGGTTTCCGCTCGCATCGACTCCACGAATCGGGCTAGCGCATGACGTTCTTTCTCGCCGCCGGCGCCGCGCCGCCGTTCCTCGTCGAAACCGCGACGCTCATCGTCGCGGGCGCGGTCGTGGCCTACGTGGGGTACCGGCTCGGGCTCGTCCCGATCGTCGGGTTCCTGCTCACGGGCGTGCTGATCGGGCCGCACGGGCTCGGGCTGATCCAGGATCAGGAGATGGTCGACGCCCTCGCCGAGGTCGGCGTGATCCTCCTCCTGTTCACGATCGGGATCGAGTTCTCGCTCGAAAAGCTAGCGCGGATTCAGCGGCTCATCTTCGGCGGTGGCGGGCTCCAAGTCGTCCTCACGACGGCAGCGACGGCGGGCGTGCTCGCGCTCTTCGGCGTGCCGTGGCAGGCGGGCGTGTTCACCGGCTTCCTCGTCGCGCTCTCGTCGACGGCGATCGTGCTGAAGCTGCTCGGCAGCCGGGGCGAGCAGAACGCGCCGCACGGGCAGGTCGCCCTCGGCCTCCTCATCTTTCAGGACCTCGCGATCATCGTGATGGTCCTCCTCGTCCCGATGCTTGCCGGGGCGGGCGGTTCGGCGCTTGACATCGGCTGGGCGCTCGTCAAAGCGGGCCTCGTAATCGTGGCGGTGTTGTTCGGCGCACGGCGCGTGATGCCGGCCGTCCTCGAGCGCGTGGCGCGGACGTGCTCGCAGGAGCTGTTCCTCCTCTCCGTCATCGCCCTCTGTTTCGGAACGGCGTGGCTGACGAGCCTCGCCGGCGTCTCCGTCGCGCTCGGTGCGTTCCTCGCCGGGCTCATCGTCTCGGAGAGCCGGTTCTCGGAGCACGCCTTCGGCGAGATCATGCCCCTCCAGATCCTCTTCTCGGCGACGTTCTTCGTCTCGGTCGGGATGCTGCTGGACGTGGGTTTCCTGTTTACGAACCTCCCGCTCGTGATCGGGGTCGTCGCCGCTGTGCTCGTGCTGAAGGCGGTCGTGACGGCGTTGAGCGCGCGCGTGCTCGGCTACGGGCTGCCGGTCGCGGCAGCGTCGGGGCTGTTGCTCGCGCAGGTGGGGGAGTTCTCGTTCGTGCTGGAGCGGGCCGGGCGCGAGGTCGGGCTCTTTCCGGCCGGGCTCGAAGGGACGGGGAGCCAGGTGTTCTTCGCGTCGTCGGTGCTGCTGATGGTGGCGACGCCGGCGCTCGCGAGTCTCGGCGCACGGCTCGGCAGCAGGATGGAAGAGAAGGCAGAAGCCGAAGAGGTGGCGGCGATGGAGGCGGAGCCCGCCGGGCTCGCGCCGGAGCACGCGCGCATCGAGAACCACGTCATCGTCGCCGGCTACGGGCGCTCGGCGCGGCGGCTCGTGCGCGTCCTCCGCGGCAGCGGGATTCCCCACGTCGTCATCACGCTGAGCCCGCCGCGTGCCGACGAGGCTGAGGCCGAAGGGCTCGCCGTCGTGCGCGGCCACCCGACGCGGGCGCACACGCTCGAAGAGGCCCGCATCGGCAAAGCCAAACTCCTCGTCCTCGCCGACGACGACTACGACCTCGCCCACCGCACCGCCGCCGTCGCCCGCACGCTCAACCCGACGATGCGGATCGTCGCGCGCACGCGCTACCTCAACGAAGCCGAGGAGCTGGAAGCGGCCGGCGTAGACCGCGCGATCGCGCAGGAGTTCGAGATTGTCGTCCAGATTTTCGCCGATCTGCTGCGGGATTACGGCGTCGGCCGCGACGAGATCGAAGGCCACGTCGAGCGGATGCGCAGCGGCGGCTACGTCGCGCTCCGCGAGGATACCGAGGCACCGGCCGTTGTCTGCCACGTCGATAGCGAAACGCTCGTCCACCGCCACGTCGTCGTCCGCGCCGGCGCCGCAGCCAGCGGCGAAACGATCGCCGACCTCGATCTCGGCCGCTACGGGCTGACCGTGCTCGATGTCGTCCGCGACGGCGCCTCGGTCGCGGGGGACGAATCGTTCCGACTGGCCTCCGGCGACGAGTTGGAGCTGAAGGGCTCGGCCGACGCGTTCCTCGCTGGCGCCGTCCTTTTCCGCCCGGCCGGGCTCGGCACCGACGAGCACAGCGCGGATGTGCCGGACACGGTTCGCGTCCCATCGCCGTTCGCGACCGGCGGCGATGGGGCGACCGACGAGCCGCTGCCCCGCGTTCGCCCGAAAGTGTACGGCGCGGATTGGTGCGCACTGACCGGCGGCTTCCGCTCGTACCTCGACCGGAAGGGCATCCCGTTCGACTACTACAACGTCGAGAAAGACGCCGATGCGGCCGACGCCGTCCGCGCGATGAACAACGGCAAGCTAAAATTCCCCATGGTCGTCGTCGGCGACCGCGAAATGAAGAATCCCACGCTCGGCGAACTCGACGATGCGCTCGCGAACGTCGGCCTCGCCGAACCCGTTTAAACGCTCCTGCTAAATCAATGGACGCTGTCATTGCGAGCGACCGAAGGAAGCGCGGCAATCTCCTGAGGGTTGCTGAAATCGGGAGATTGCCACGTCGCTACGGGACGAGTCGCTACGCTCCTCGCAATGACAGGTTGGTGATGGTGAGGAGCTCATAGCCCCGTGCCGATGAACCTTCCCTTCGCTTACACCACCGCACCTGTCCCCGTCGACGAACTCCGCCGCGTTCCCGGACTCGAAGGGCTCGAAGACAGGCTGTTCGACTGGCTCGCCGAGCACGGGGAGTATCTCGAAATCCCCGTCGGGGAGAAGATGTTCAGCGCGGGGATGCCGGCAGAGCAGATGATGATCCAACTCGACGGGGCCGTGCAACTCGTCCTCGACGTGGGCGGGCAGCCGCTGCTCTACAACACGTTTCGCGGCGGGCAGATCACGGGGATGCTGCCGTATTCGCGGATGACCGAGTACACCGGCACGGGCCTCGTCATCGAGCCCGCTCGGGTGGTGATGGTGTGGAAGAAGGATTTCCCGGCGATGCTGGAGCGGAGCGAAGAGCTCGGCCGCCGCCTCGTCGCGCTCATGAGCGACCGCGTGCGGGAGGCGACGCGGAGTGAGCAGCAGTCGGAGAAGCTGGCCGCGTTGGGCAAGCTCTCGGCCGGACTCGCGCACGAACTGAACAACCCCGCCGCCGCCATCCGCCGCTCGGTGTCCGACATGCAGGAGCGCGTCGCCACCCTGCCCGAACTCGTCGCGCGGATGAGCGAGCACCGGCTCAGCCCCGAGCAGATCCGCCTCGCCAGCGCCGTGCAGCGCGAGCTGGCCGAGGAGGGGCCGAAGCCGGACCAGCTCTCCGTCGTCGCGCGCGGCGAGCTCGAAGACGATCTCGCCAACCGGCTCGACGCGCTCGGCGTGGAGGACGGCTGGCGCCTCGCCGAGACCCTCGCCGACGCCGGCCTCACGCCCGCCTGCCTCGACGAGATCGCCGCCGATGTCGATGCCGCCGCCGTGCCCGACGTGCTGCGCTGGGTCGAAGGCGGGCTCGCGGCCGACCGGCTGCTCGCGGAGATCGGCTCGGCGGCAGGCCGCATCTCCGAACTCGTGGCCTCGGTGAAGACGTACTCGCACATGGACCAGGCCCCGGTCAAGCAGCCGACGGACGTGGTGGCGGGGATCGAGTCCACGCTGACGATGCTCGGCCACAAGTTCCGGTCGAAGAACGTCCGCCTCGTCCGCACCGTCGCCGAGGGGCTGCCGCTCGTGCCGGCCTATCCCGGCGAGCTGAATCAGGTCTGGACGAACCTGCTCGACAACGCGCTCGACGCCGTCGCGGAGGGCGGGACCATAGAAGTCGCCGCCGAGGTGTCGGGCCGCTACCTCTGCGTTTCCGTCATCGACGACGGGACGGGCATCCCGGAAGAAATTCAGTCGCGCGTCTTCGAGCCGTTCTTCACTACGAAAGGCGTCGGCGACGGGAGCGGGCTCGGGCTCGACATGGTGCAGCGGATCGTGCGGAACCAGCACAGCGGCACGCTGGATTTGGAGTCGCGGCCGGGACGGACGGAGTTCGTCGTGTGCCTGCCGCTGGCCGAGGAAGCGTAGCTCGTCGCGGCGTGTGAAATCGGGCGGAGACGGACTGAGGCTGCAACAAGCGGGCTGGGCGTTAGTTAATAAGGGTGCACATATACTTTTGTGTGCTCCGACGGTGCCGCCACTTTCCACCTCTTCGGCCTGCCGGAATTACTCCTCTCTACATCACCTCTCATCACCATGAAGCTCAACACGCTCCACGACCTCTACCTCCACCAGCTCAAAGACCTCTACAGCGCCGAGTCGCAGCTCGTCGACGCCCTGCCGGACATGGCGAAGGAGGCGAACCACCCGGACCTGAAGCAGGCCTTCAGCGAGCACCTCCAGCAGACGAAGCAGCAGAAGAGCCGGCTCGAAAAGATCGGCAAGAACCTCGGCGAAGACCTCGACGGCGAGACCTGCCAGGCCATGAAGGGCCTCATCAAGGAAGGCAAGGAGATGATTAAGCAGAAGGCCGCCGACCCCGTGAAGGACGCCGGCCTCATCGCCGCCGCGCAACGCGTCGAGCACTACGAGATCGCCGGCTACGGCACCGTCTGCACGTTCGCCGAGATGCTCGGGCGCCACGACGACCTCCAACTCCTGAAGGAGACGCTGTCCGAGGAGAAGAACACCGACGATAAGCTGAACAAGATCGCGAAGCAGGCTGTTGACCCGGCGGCATTGCAGCCGGCCTGATCCGACTCTACTCTGTCGAAAAGCTCAAGTGGATGTCATCCTGAGCGGAGGCCGCAGGCCGAAGATGAAGGATCTCTCCGGGGAAGCCCGCAGCAGACTGTTGACACCGTGCCCGCAAAGATTCCTCGGCTCCACGCTGTTCCGCTCGGGATGACGAAGTGGAGAGCTTCTAAGTAGAGCAAGCCGACCTGTGATGCTCAGCAGTGCCGATGGGGCGCAGCACCGTGCTGCGCCCCATCGTCGTTTGAACCGGGAACGGTCCCCGAAGGGCTCCGGCGAGCTAAACGCGGGGGAGGTCTCAGCGGACGACGACGAGGCGGCGGGAGAGGACGGACGCCTCGCTCTGCACGCGCACGAGGTAGACGCCGCCGGGCAGCGCGGCCGTGTCGAGGTCGAGCCGGTGGGAGCCCGCAGCGAACGGCCCGTCTGCCAGATTTGCTACGCGGCGGCCGAGCACGTCGTAGACGGTGACGCGGAGATCGGCGTCGGTCGGCAGCGTGAGCGCTACGATCGCGGCGTTCGCAGACGGGTTGGGGTAGACGTTCAGCGTCGCCGTTTCCGGGAGCGCACCGTCTCCGCTCTCGGCGTCGGTCCCCTGCGTCACCGTGAGCGTGAGCGGAACTTCGACGGCCTCGCCGGTCTCCGCCGTGAATGCTTGCAACGCCGCCGTGTTGTCGCCCACCGAGCGTTGCCCCGGCCGGAACGTCAGTTCCAGCGTACGGCTCTCGCCCGGCGCGAGCGCCCCGTCCCACGCCTCCACCACGAGCCACGACGGCGGCAGCGGGTGCGGGCGTATTGCTAGCACGCCTGAATTCTCGAATGAGGACCATGGATAGTAGAGAACTCCATTAGGATCGACGCGGCTCCTCACCGGCTCCCCACTAGACAACCCCGTCTCTGCGTTGGGGTCTTGAAAGGGAAGCGGCGTCTCCAGCGAAGTCCCCGCACCAAGATCGCCGCCGTAGGGGTCTATCGCTGCAACCCGACGCGACGCGCCCGGAGGACGAACATACAATTCGAGACGAGTACTCAAAGAGTCGGTACCGGTCTCGCTCGGGTGGGAATCGAGCCCAAAGGCAAGTGTTGCCCCGGGGTATGCGTCAGGCTGGATGGGGTAGCCAGGAGCAACGTGTCCGAGGGTGTCCACAGCCCAGATCGTCTCACTCCGAATATCCGTGTAGTAAAACAGACCTCGGGTAGCATCATAAGCGATTCCAACAGGGAGGCGGCGCTCATCCGGTGGCACATTGGGTGCTCTTATCGGGAGTTCGATCCGCTGCCCTGTCGGGACACCGTCGAGGTCGCCTTCGAGAAGCAACGCTCGATAGACGTCGAACCCACTCGCCTCGATGTTGAGCCACCACAGCGTCCTGATGTCAGCATTGAAGGTGACACCCCTTGTAGCAGGAAACGGCTCGAACTCCGCCACCACCGGGTGATCGAATACGCGGACGAAGTTCAGCGCGGCGTCGAGTTCGATGGTTCTTCCACCATTGCCTTCGGCTGCGAAGAGTCGTCCGTCGGACGTAATCGTCAGCCCGTAGGGATCAGCGCAGCAGCCGGGGAGGTCGTCGCGGTCCACGAGGAATAAGACCTCGCCGTAGGTCCCACACGCGCTCCCGAAAGCACCTTCACTCAAACGAGATATCCCTGCTGTCCGCTGAAGCGGCCGGTCGAACGAGAGGCAGAAGGCGAGCGCTTCGCTCCCGCTGTTCGTTAGCGTCATCGTCCGCGTCTCGGTTTCGCCCTGCGGCACGGTCACGGCGAGGCTCGACGGCTCCACGGCGAGTTGCGCCCGCGCCGGCGTCACGCCCAGCACGACGCCGAGCGTCAGGCTCAGGAGGCAGGCGCCGGTGCGAACGGGGCGGGGGAGGCGCATGGCACGGCTCAGAACCGGTAGCGGACCTGGAGGGCGAGGTCGCGCACGCGGTTGCCGTCGATCTCGTTCAGCCCGCTGCTGATCGTGCGGCGGTCCTCGAAGCGCGTCTCGGCGAGCTTCACGCGGAGGTCGAGCCCCTCGAACCGGCCGCGCGGCTTGAACGTCAGCATCGCGTACGCCCGCGTGCCGCGCCCGAAGAGGAGCGTATTCGCGAACACGCCGAGCAGGTCGTTCTCGAACTGGTAGAGCCGCGCGTCGAACCCCTCGGTGTCGAAGTACGTCAGCCGCGTGTCGAGCCGGAGCGTTTTCGTGAACTGCCAGCGGACGTCTTGGAAGACGAGCACGCCCGTGTCTACCGGCTCGTCGCTCTCGCGGTAGCGCGAGCCCTCGACGCGCGTGCGGAAGCGGAGGTCGCGGCTGGCCTCGTACTCGCCCTGCACGCGGAGGCTCTGCCGCGTCTCGGGCACGAGCCCGGGGAGGACGGCGCCCGTCGGCTGGTCGAAGTCGGCGTTGCTGTCGCGCGTCTCGGTGCGGCCCTGCACGTAGACCGTGATCCACCGCCTCGGCTTGTGCTGCACGTAGAGGAGCGCCTCGTGACCGGATGCCGGGCGCGGCAGGCCGAAGCGGACCCACGGGAAGCGGTACTGATCGAAGTAGCCCTGCACCGCCCACGTCTTCGCGGGGCGGAGCGTGAGGCCGAGGTAGAGCCCCGTCTCGTTCTGTCCGACCCCGTTGCGCTCGCCGAAGGCATAGCCGTGGAGGCTCACGAAGTCGCGCGGGTAGTGGCGGGCGAGCACGACGGCGTCGAGCTTGCCGAGGCTCGCTTCGGCGCCGCCGACGCCCGCGAACACGCCGTCGTTCTGGGCGACCTCGCCGAAGAGCTGGAAGTCGCCGAGGAAGAGGTTGGCGTACGCGCTCGCCGTCGTCGCGTCGGTGCCCGAGAAGGCGAACCGCTCGTACGGCCGGTCGCCGGGCGCGAGGGGGTTGTCGAACCGAGCGTTGTAGCCGACGACGCCGACGGTCGCGCGCTCGAACCGGTATTCGAGTCCGCCGCCGAAGAGCGTTTCGCCGAGCGCGTCCTTCTTCGCGATCTCGTTCGGCGTGCGGTGGAGGCCGTCTGCGGCGAGGCCGGCCACGGTCGCGTCCGTGATCGGAATATCCACGTCCGTCGTGTCCACGTCGTTGAACGAGGCGTCGAGCGTGCGGCGGCTGGCGAAGGCCGTCGCGTAGAGCGCGGGCGTCACGGCGACCGTCGTGCCGACGCCGCGGAAGAACTGGTTCTCGTCGGTCGAGCCGTAGGGCCGGATCCCGCGCCCGCGTTTGACGAGCGGGCGGACCGACTCGCGCCCTTTCCCGAACCCGGCCGCGCGCCACAGCGCGAGCCCCTGTCCGAACTCGGCCACGAAGTCGCCGACGACGAGCGCCTCGATCCGGCCGACGCGGAGGGCGGCGAGGTGGAAGGAGGCGAAGTCGTAGCCGTAGCTCCCGATGTCGGGGTCGAAGGTGAACTGCTCGCCGGGGTCCTTTTCAAGGGTGATGTTTGCGCTGAGGTTCCGGCGATACGTGGCGCGGAGGCGGGTGTAGATCCGCTCGGGTGAGCCGGCGTAGCGCGTCGGCGGGGGCACGTCGTCGGCGAGGTCGTCGGGGAGGGCGTCGTAGCCCTCGCCGAGGTCGAGGCGTCGGGTGACACGCTGGAGGAGTTCGATGCGGGCGTTCGCGCGGACGACGGCGAGGCTCGGCACCTCGGGATAGGGCGAGGCCTCGGGCGCGGTGCGCGGGAGCGGCAGCCCGATCGTGAGGTACGGCCGGGCTTCGAGGTACGTCGCCGGATCGATGCCCTCGACCGAGCGCAGCTCGGGGATCGAGCCGAAGAGGCCGTTCTCTTCGCGGTAGCGGACGATGGCCTGGGCGACGATGGGCGAGAACGACGGGACCTGCGCTAGCTCCTCCGCTCCGGCACGGTTGACGTCGAGCGGGTTCTCGCGGAGGTCTTCGAGGAGCTCCAGCAGCTCGGTCGGGTCGCCGGAGATCTCGTCGTCGGTGAGGTTTTCGAGCACGTCCTCGCGGACGTCGTCGGCCGTGGTGTCCGCCGGCACGTCCTGCGCGAGCGCGGCCGGGGCAGCGAGGAAGAGAGCGAGGAGGAAGAGGGAGGGGAGCGAGAGGGGGGAGGGAGAGGAGAGATGCTGTTGCTCTGCCGAGGAATTCTGCGAACCCTCCCGACGTGTCATCCTGAGCTTGTCGAAGGATCTCTCGTGGGCACCGCGATGCTCGACAGAGATGGGCTTCGCCGAGCCCTGCGGGGTCCCTCGGCTGCGCTCGGGATGACACAGGAGAGAGCTCCTCGACCAAGCAAGTCGCTTTCTCCGCCCTCCTTTCTCTCTCATTCTCTCTCCCATTCCCGACCCCCTAAAACTGGACGCCGAAGCCGAAGGCGGGCGTCCAGCCGAGCACGTCGTGCCGCTCGGCCGCCACGTCCGCGCGCAGAATCCCGACGGCCACGCCGACGCCGGTGCTGAAGCGGACGGGCTCCGTCGAGAACCCGGCGCGGAGGAAGAGCACGTCGACGGGTTGGACTTCGAGCCCGCCCCGGAAGGAGACGGGGAAGTCCACGTCTTTGTCGACGCTGAAGAGCAGGAGTGCTTGCTTGACGGCTTGGTACGCGAGGCCGACTTCGAGGCCGGAGCGGAGCGGGTCGAACTCGGTCAACTCGGGCCGGTTGAGGTTGTAGGCGTGGAAGCCGAAGTCGAGGCCGGGCAGCACCTCCACGAGGGCCCCGAGCGAGAGGCCGAGCGCGCCGCCCGAGCCGAACTCGGTGATGGAGACCGCCGTGTAGCCGAGGGCGAGCCCGGCGTGGACGCTGCGCGAGGCGGAGACGGGGAAGGCGCGGGCGTAGCCGATTCCGAAGTGGGTCTCGCGGAAGTCCTCGAAGCCGTACGTCCGCGCCGTCCCCGTGAACGTGCCGAAGGCGGTCGGCTCGGCGAAGGCGACGGCACCGACGCGGAGCTCGGACAGCCCGAAGGCCTGTGAGGCGAAGGCGCCGGCGGCGCGGCCCGGAAGCCCAGCCTGGCTCGCCGGGTTGTGGTGGCCCCACACGTCGCCCGAGAGCGCGGTGCCGGCGCGGCCGAGCGCGAGCGTGCGCGCGCCGCCTTCGGCGAGCGGGACGAGTTGGGCGGAGGCCGGTCCGGCGGCGCCGACGAGGGCGCAGAGGGCGGCGAGACGGAGGAGGGGGCGCATGAAAACGTCGGCGTGACCTGACCGCGGCGGGGAGCCGAAGTATACGATTCCTGACGGTTGCAACGTATGATGGAGAGGGCGCCCGGCGCCGCGCGGCCCTCGCTGCGCGCCGGTGCTATCTTCCGCCCGCGCGCTCCCGCTGTGCAACCCGCCTCCCCGTTATGCTCTCCGCCTTTCGCCGGCTCGCTTTCCTCGCCCTCGCCGTGGCTGCCCTCGCGCCCCGCGCCTCCGCGCAGGAGCTGAACTGCAACGTCGACGTCAACTTCGAGTCGCTCGGCGGGAACGAGTTCACCTTCCTCGACGACCTCGAAGAGGAGATGGAACGCTACCTCGACGGCCGTTCGTGGACGGAGGACCGCTTCGCGGATATCGAGCGCATCAACTGCACGTTCAGCATCACGTTCACCGAGGCGCAGGGGCTCGACCGCTTCACCGCCCGCATCGCCGTCGGCAGCAGCCGCCCGATCTACGGCACGCCGCGCACGACGCCGGTCTTCCAGATCATCGACTCCCAGTGGCAGTTCCAGTACAACCGGGGCCAGCCGCTCATCTTCAACCCGAACCGCTACGACGCGCTGACGAGCCTGCTCGATTTCTACGCGTACATGATCCTCGGGTACGACTACGACACGTTCTCGGAACTCGGCGGGACGCCGCACTTCGAGCGTGCGCGGAGCATCGCCGAGCTCGCGCAGGCGCAGGGCGACGCCGGCTGGCTCAGCATCGGCGACGACCAGACGCGGACGACGCTCGTCCGCCAGCTCCTCGACGCGCGCTACCTCCCGCTCCGCCGGGCCTACTTCCTCTACCACCTCGGCGCGCTCGACCTCTTCACGCGGGACCCGGAGACGGCGTGGCAGACCGGCTTCAGCGCCATCTCCGGGATCTACGAGCTATTCCTCGAAGTCTCGCGGAAGTACTCGACGGACCTCTTTTTCGCGGCGAAGGCGAGCGAACTCGTGCAGCTCTTCGAAGACGCCGACGACGTGCGGAACGAGCTCTACGCGATGCTGATCGAGATGGACCCGGCGCGCTCTAGCGAGTACGACCGGCTGCTGAACTAGCGCGCCGCGTCGTCGGGCTGGACCGTCGCGCGCAGCACGCGGTCGCCCTGCAGGAGTTCGTCGACGACGTCCTGCCCGCGCACGACGCGGCCGAACGCGGTGTAGCGCCCGTCGAGGTGGGGTTGCATCGAATGCGTGACGAAGAACTGCGAGCCCTCCGTGTCCTTCCCCGCCGACGCCATCCCGATCGTGCCGCGCTCGTACGGGACGCGGGCGAACTCGCTCGGGAGGAACAGGCCCGGCCCGCCGAACCCGTCGGCGCGGACGTAGTCGCCGCCCTGCACGACGAAGTTGGAGACGACGCGGTGGAACGGGACGCCGTCGTAGTCGCCGCGCCCCGCGGTGCGCGTGAGGGTCTGCACGGTGAGCGGGGCCGCCTCGGTATCGAGCTCGATCACGACCTCGCCCCGGTCGGTTTGCAACTGCAGGCGCGGGTGGCGGCCGAGCGATCGGAGGTAGTCCCAGTCGAACGCCGGGAAGTCGGGCGGCATGAGCCCCGTCGCCTCGAAGTCGATGCCCTCACCGAAGCGCTCGCTGAGCGTCGTCGCGGCGGCTTGCCGGATCGTCGGGTGCGGCCCTTCGAGCGCGACTTCGAGCAGGAACGGGACGGCCGTCGTGTCGCGGATCTCGCCGAGCGCGCGGACGATCTCGACCATTGGCTCGATGTCGTCAGGCGTGCTCATCTCGCCGTAGGTCTCGCGCAGCACGGTGGACGCGCCGAGCGGGCGGAAGAGGGAGTCGGCGAGGGCGGGGGCGGCGGCGTAAGCCGTGGCGAGGTCGCGTCGCCGGAGCGCACGGGCGAAGAGGTCGAAGTAGAACGGCGCACGCTCGGCGGTGTGCTCATCCGCCCAACTCGCCTTCAGCGCTTCGAGCGCGGCGTACGCCACGCGCGCGTCCGGGTCGTCAGCGGCCGTGCGGACGAGGTCGAGCGCGGCGGGGTCGAGGACGCCGGCGAGTCCGCCGAGCGCAGCGGCGCGGGCGAAGGGGATTTCGTGCGCGGGCAGGGCGGACGAACGGCTCGCGCCGAGGTCGCGTACGCGAGCGAGCACGGCATCGACCCGGTTTGCCTGCGCGAGTGCTGAGAGGAGGGGAGCCCACACGCGCCACCGCGCCGGGTGCGCGTCGGCCCACACTTCGAGGAGGTCGAGCCGCTCGGCATCGAGCGTATCCGCGGCGGCGAGCGCTCCGGCCGCGGCGGCGGCGACGTGCGTGGAGGGATCGTCGAGCGCGACGAGCAGGGCGTGGTGGGCGAAGCTCGATGAGGTCGGGCGGGCGAGGGCGCGCGCCGCGTTCGTCCGCACGCGCCAGTCCTCGCTCTTGCGGAGGAGTTGGACGAGGCGGGCTTCGGTGCCGTCCGCGTCCAGCCGCCCGAGCGCGAGCGCGAGGTACTGCTGCGCCGGGTCGCTGGGGGCGAGGCTGTCGGAGGCCGCGATCACGAGGTCGCTGGCGTAGCGCCACGGATCGGGGTCGGCGATGCGGCCGAAGTAGTAGGCGGCGTGCTCGCGGAGGTCGGGGTCGGGGTCCGTGAGGTGCCGCGCGAGCCAGTCCACGGCGTCGCGGTCGTGGACGCCGCGGAGGCCGTAGCGCGCGATTGCGATCGCCCGGTCGGGGTCGAGGCTGGCCGGGAACGGGAGGCCGGGGAGGGCGGAGAGCGTGGCCTCGCCGCCCGTTTTTCCGAGGGCTTCGAGCAGGAGCCGCTGCACGGCCGGATCGGCCTCGTCGCGGAGTGCGGCGATGAGCGGGAGTTCGGCCGCTTCGCCGGCGCTCTGCCCAAGGGCGAACGCCACGTCGGCACGGACGAGCGGGCTCGGGTCATCGAGGAGGAAGAGGAGCAGGGGGACAGCCGCCGTGTCCTGCACCGAGCCGAGCGCTAGTGCGGCCCGAGCACGCACGGCCGCAACTTTGGAGGTCAACCGATCCCGCAGCACCGCCGCGTTACGCCGCGTCTGCCGCTCGACGACGACCTGAAGGTCGGGCCGTTGGAGGAGGGCGTCGCTCGGTCGGGCGTAGGCGGCTTCGGGGGGCTGAGGTGGTGCGGCTTTGCCCGTGACAGGGGGTCGAGTGCAGCCGAGGACCGTCGAGAGCGCGGCGAGGAGGGCGAGGGCGAGCAGGCGCATGAAAGACGTGGCGGGGGGCGCTCCGGAAAGCGGCGCGCAGGAAGTCGGGGCTTCGGACCGGAGCGAGCCGGAACGGCCTGTACCTTGTTACGCCCGAGTGGGCACGGTACCGGATTCGACTTGCCGACCGCTCGCCGTAGCCACAGCGGGGCGTGGGAGCGTCGAATATAGCCCCAGACGGTAGCAGGCCACAGCAGCGTCGATCGCCCGTCTACTCTGCTCCTCCTTTGCGACGGGGAAGGGCGGAGAGGCGCTGACCCGAACCGCTCGGGCCGTGATGCTCTGGTGCTTGTGAGCCTACGCGCTCAGCGGCGGGGGCTTGGGTGGGTTGGCCGTGAACGCACTCGCATAGGCCGCGGTCGCCTCGTACAATGCCGTGTGAAGCTGGCTGGCCTCGCCTCGGCCGGTCATGATCCGAAGGCGGAGTTCGATCGCCTTCATCCGCTTCCATTCCGTGAGAACTGGTCCGTTCATAGTGTCAGCGAAATGGGCGTGCGCGGCGTGTGATTCGTTTCACCCACAGAATCGCTCCGACGCAGGTCAGCAAACTCGAAGGATTGGAGGGCGTGCTCTAGTTCGCTCCGTAAGCATTCTCGCTGTCGGGTGCTCAATCCGCCGCTGCTCAGGCGCTGGTAGATCACCTCGACGTGTTTCCAGCGGGTGATAGACTTGGAGGGAGGCAGGTCCATCGCAGTTCGGTGTGCCTAGGAGAGGGCAACGTGCCTTAGGAGGCAAGGCACGCAGAAGGAAACGAGTTCAAGTGCAAGGGCCCTTGTCAGAGGGCGCTTTCGTGTCCCGGCGGCGAAGCCGCGCGCATCCCAGGGCGGAGAAACCGAGTCCCCTTTAGCATCTTGTCGGCGTAGGAGACACGGAGTTGAGCGAGGGCTTCCTGCAACTCGGCATGGAGGTGGTCCATCTCTTCCTCGTCCAAGCGTGCGTTCTTGAGGCGGAGTTGGATGTCCATAACCCGCTTCCACATCGTGATGCTGGAGCCGGTCGAGGTGCGGAAGCCTTCAGGGATGCGATTCATGCGGCAAGCGTCAGGTACGTGGCTAGGACGGTACGAGAGCAGGATATCAAAAGGGGAGCGCGGCTTTATATAGGGGCGCTCCCCATTTCTTGAGGGGGAGATCCCTGCCATACACACAATACGAAAAACGTCGGCTGCAGGGGTCGGTTAGCCTTGGCGACCCCTCACGCAGTACGCCCTCAACCGTGCACGGCTACTATCCGCGCGCGTTCGTGAAACGCCGCCTTCTGACCGCCTCGGCGAGCGAGGAGTAGGTAGGGGCGGCAGTCGTGTCCCGAACTCGGCCGAACTCCGCGTCGATTCGGCTGACGAGCAGGGTGCGTTGCTCGTCGAGGAAGGGGAGCACTCGCGTGCGTCCGTAGCGGGCGAGGACGTGCGCCCCGTTCACCGAGCGACTCGCGATCCAGTAGACGACCCACCGAACCCATCCGGCGAACCCGGAGGAGAAGTGAACGTGATCGGCGGGATGGGCGCGGCGTCGTTGCATGGTAGGGGGCATTCACCTACCGATCCTACGAGAGAGAGGAGCCTTACGTTGCAAAAGGTTGGAACCGTACGGTTCCACTACAGGCTCGTCCGAGTGCCGTTTTGAGTCACGGGCGATCGTCGTCTCAGCCGTAGCGGGAGTCTCCGACAGCGTACGAAGACGTGAAGACGGGGGGCAGAGCGAGGGCCGTGGGGAACGGCCGTACCGGGCGGACGTTGCGGAGAGACGTACGACGCGCATACTCTCCGGTCGCCCGGTCCGAGCGGACTCGGGCGGCGCCGGGGAAGGGGTGCGAAAGGGGGGACTCGAACCCCCACGGGTGTTACCCCACCAGATCCTAAGTCTGGCGCGTCTGCCAATTCCGCCACTCTCGCAAGCAGTCGCCCAATATAAGCCCCGGTGAACGGCGGTCTCCCGATGTCCTCCCCTCTCACGCAACGACAGAACGTAATGAACCGTTTTTCCATCGTCACGCTGGTGCTCGCCCTCTCCCTCGGCGCCTGTTCCAGCACGGAGATGACGACGGCCCCCCCGCCGTCCGCCCCCCCGCCGACCACGACCTTGCCGCAGGAGCCGGTGACGGTCGCGACCGATCAGACGGCCGCCATGGAGGCGCCGGCGCTCATCGACCCCGACACGGTCCGGGCCAGCCGCTCCGACACGGGGCGGATGTTCACCTTCGACAACCCGCCGCGCACCTATCTCACCGAGACCTACGGCTTCTCGCCCGATGAAGACTGGTTCGAGCACGCCCGGCTCGGCGCGCTCCGCTTTGCGAGCTACTGCTCGGCCTCGTTCGTGTCCCCGAACGGGCTCATCCTCACGAACCACCACTGCGCCCGCCAGAGCGTGACGCAGGTGACGCAGGCCGGCGAGAACCTCGGCGACGACGGGTTCTACGCCGCGACGATGGACGACGAGCGCACGGTCGAAGACCTTTACGTCGAGCAGCTCGTCGAGATCGTGGACGTGACGGCTGAGGTGGACGCGGCGGCAACGACGATGGAGACGGACGCCGAGCGGATCAACGCCCGGCAGGAAGCGATCGCGGCGATCGAAGAGCGCCTCGGGGCCGAGCGCGGCGGCGAGGACGCGGGCCTCCGCGCGCAGGTCATTTCGCTCTATAACGGCGGCCAGTACTCGGCGTACATCTTCCGTCGCTACGACGACATCCAGCTCGTCTTTGCGCCCGAAGACCAGGCCGGCTTCTTCGGCGGCGACCCGGACAACTTCACGTACCCGCGCTACAGCCTCGACTTCGCCCTCTTCCGCGCCCTCGGCGAGGACGGGCAGCCGCTCGACACGGAGGAGTTCTACTTCCCGTGGAGCGAGAACGGCAGCGACACGGGCGACCTCGTCTTCGTCATCGGCAACCCCGGCACGACGACGCGGCTCCAGACCGTGGCCCAGCTCGAATACCGCCGCGACGTGCAGGACCCCGCCATCCTCCGGCTCTACTCCACGCGCGCCGACGTGTACGAGGGCTTCGTCGCTGCGAACCCCGACGCGCCGGAGACGCCTGAGTTGGAGGACACGTACTTCTCCCTCTCGAACGCGCGGAAGTCTTACACCGGCCGCGTCGAGGGCCTCCGCGATCCGTACATCATCGCCCGCCGCGCCGCCGCCGAGCGGAGCTTCCGCGAGGCCGTCGAGAACGACGCGCAGCTCGCCGCCGAGTACGGCGCGCTCTTCGATCAGATCGCGCAGAACCGGCGGGAAGCCGGACAGTTCGGCGAGGAGTTCGGGGCGTTCGTGGGGATGAACCCCGGCTCGCCCGTCGCCTCGAACGTCATCACGCGGTCGGTCTACGCCTACGCCTACGGGCTCACGCAAAACCCGTCGTTCCGCGAGACCGTGCTCGGGATCGACGACGAGCGGCCGGCCGGCGTCGAGCGCGCGCTTCTCGAAGCTCGTCTCGAAGACTTCGTCTACTACTTCGGCGAGGACAGCGACATCGTCCGGCAGATCCTGCAGGGGCGCTCCGTCGAGGCCGCCGCGCAGGACCTCTTGCAGAACTCGGCGTTCGCGACGGAGGCGGGCACCGCCGCCGCGCTCGACGGCGACCTTGCGGCGTCCGGCGACCCGGCGCTCGTGATCGCGGCGGCCATCTGGCCCCGCTTCGCGCAGTACCAGCAGCAGTCCGGCGTGCTCGGTGCCCAGGTGAACGAACTCGCCGCCCAGCTCGCGCGCGCCCGCTTCGACGTCTACGGCACCGAGATCCCGCCGGATGCGACGTTCTCGCTCCGCATCAACGACGGCGTCGTCCGGGGCTACCCCTACAACGGCACCGTCGCGCCGCCGTACACGACGTTCTACGGGATGTACGACCGCTACTACAGCTTCCGTCCCCAGGAGTCGCTTGCTGAGTTCTACGAGCTCCCCGGCGCGTGGATGCCGATCCCGGACGCGCTCGACCTCTCGACGCCGTTCAACTTCGTCACGACGAACGACATCATCGGCGGCAACTCCGGCTCGCCGATGCTCAACCGCAACCTTGAAGTCGTCGGCGTCGCGTTCGACGGCAACATCCAGAGCCTGCCCGGCGACTACATCTACCTCCCGTACCAGAACCGGACGGTGGGCGTGGACTCGCGCGGGATGATGGAGGCGCTGGAGTCGGTCTACGACGCCGACCGGATCGCCAACGAGCTCCGCACGGGCGCCCTCGTGGCGCGGTAGTCGCGGGATCCGATCGAACCCCAGTGACGGTAGGGGCGGCGCTGCACGCGTCGCCCCTACTTTGTTAGGAGCGCCACGAGGGCCGGCGTCACGTCCATCAGGTTGCCCACCTCGGCGAGTGCGGCAGCACCGGGGCCGAGCGCGACGAGCGGGACGGGGTGGCGCGTGTGCGTCTTCGTGCCGAGGTCCTCGAGGTTGCCGTGGTCGCTCGTGACGACGAGGAGGTCGCCCTCGTCGAGCGCGCCGAGCAGGCCGCCGAAGAAGGCGTCGAGGGAGCGGAGCGTGGCGGCGGCGCGGCCGGGACTCTGGCTGTGACCGGCTTTATCGGTGAGGTAGTACTCGAAGAGCGTGAGGTCGGCGGCGTGGCTGAGTCGGGCGAGGCGGCGGCCGGCTGCCTCCTCCGAGATCACGGGCACGTCGATGCCGAGGTGCTCGGGCCACGCGGCGGCGGTGAGGTCGGCGGTGAGCGCATCGCCCGCGCGCAGGTCGGCCTCGCGGCGGAGGGGGACGCCGGCCTCGATGCAGCAGAGCGTGGTGACGGTCCACCGGCCGCGCCCTTCGGCGTAGCGGAAGAACCGGTCGGGGTAGGCGTTCGCGAACGCGCCCGTCCGCCCCGCGTCCCGCAGCCGCACGAACAGGTTGCGCGCCGCGATGACGGGCTTCGACGTGGAGTGCGGATAGGGGCCGAAGTGGCGGCCCGCCCGCGCCGCGCAGTTGACCCCGGTGAGGAGCGTGGCCTGTCCCGTCCCGCTCTGCGGCAAGCCCTCCACCCCGAGCGTCGCATCGATGGGTCGGAAGAGGTGTCCGGACTCGGCAATGGGCACAGCGTCCGCTGTCCACCGCTGTCCGCCCGCGAGTCGCTCGAAATGGGGAAGCGCGAGCGAGGCGAACGGGTTGTGGTCAGTGGTCGGGCCGAGTCCGACGCCGTCGAGGAACACGAAGACGATGCGGGCGGGCAGTGCCTCGGGAAGCGGAGCGTCGGGCACCTACGCGCCTCCCTCGGGCTGCGCCGCCGCGACGACCCAATCGAGGTCGATCGGCCGGCCGAGGGCGTGGACGCGCTCGGGCAGCGGCGCATCCCCCGCGACCCCGAACGTGGGACGGTCGTGCTCGACGGCCCACGCGAGGGCGCGCGCTTCGTGCGTCTCCGGCTCGGGCGTGAAGAAGGCCGAGGCCCGGGCGGCGGCGGCCATCACGAGCGCCCGCTCGGCGTCGTCGTGGGGGAACGGGCCGTGCTCGACGGGGAACGGCGAGAGGAGCAGCCCGCCCGCGGCGACGGCGGCGCTGACATGGGGCCGCATCGGCTTCGGGATGCGGGCCATCCCCGCGTTCGCCACGAGGATGGAGGGCCGGCCCGCGCTCGTGCACAGCTTGTGGACAACGACGTCGAACCCGTGCTCGGCGCCGCCCATCACGACGAGGTCGTGGGCGATGAGCTTGCGGACGAGGTCCTGCGCGATCTCGAACGCGGGGCCGGGGAGGGGCGGCCGGGCGAAGAGCGCGACGGCGGGCCGCGTCAGCAGGTCGGCGTCGCCGTAGGCGTAGAGCGCGGCGGGCCGCTCGGCGAGGTCGAGGGCGTCGAGCCCGGCGGGCCACCGTGCGTCGTGGCTCGTTAGCACGTCGATGCGGCGGCTCGCGAGCGTCGCGATGGCGTCGGCGGCCTCGGCGAGCAGGGGGCGCATAGCCTCGTCGTCGAAGAGCGTATCGACGAGGGCGGCGGCGCGCGGGGCGCCTTTGATGCGGAGGAGGACCTGCTCGCGGGGCGTCGCCCGCAAGGCGTCGTAGGTCGGGAAGTGCGCGAGCAGGCGTTGCGCCGTCACGCGTCCGACGCCGTCGATGCGCAGCAGGGCGAGGGTGAGGGCGGCGGACTCGGACATGGGGCGGGAGGTCGGGTCGGGCAAGATACGGGTGGCGCCGCCCCGTACGCGCTCGGTCCTGCGCGCGCGCGGCACCGTCGCCTCGAGCAGGTGGAGAAGGCGGTGCCGGGGGCTACGGCCTCACGGTGCGTTTGGCCGCGGCGGTAGTTCCGAAACAGAAGTGCGCATTGTTGCGCCCGTTGGGAAGGCAGAAAGGCGCGCTCCGGCGACGTAAAAGGGCCTGCCGTTTACGGCGTGGCGTGGCACCGCATTTGTGCTGTAGGCCGCGCCCCCTGCACCGTTTGCCCTCCCCGATGACCTTTCCCCTCCACGCGCTCCTCGTATCTAGCACGCCCGCAGACCCGGTCCTCGACGCCCTTCGCCGTGCCGGCTACGATCCGCACCCCGAGTTCGTTTCGACGCCGAAGGCGCTAGCCGCCTCGTTGGACCGACGTGCGTGGGACGCCGTCGTGGTGTGCCACGATGAGGTGGGGATCTCTGCGTGGGAGGTGCTCGCAGGGGTGCAGCACCGCGCTTCGTGCCCCCCCGTCGTTGTCGTCGGGGACGCGCTCGGCGAGGCCGAGGCCGTCGCGCTCATCGGGGAAGGCGTGCGGGACGTCATCCGGACGGCCGATCTCGGCCGGCTCGGGGTCGTCGTCGCCAAGGCGTTGCGGAGCCATCGGGAGCAGCTCGCGCCTCGGGCCGAACCGGAGGCGGAGTCCGCGTTCCATGCCCTCGCCGCGCATATGCCCATCGGGCTCTACCGCTCGACGGCCGACGGCCGGATCCTCTACGCGAACCACGCCCTCGCCCAGATCCTCGGCTGCGACGCCGTCGAGGACCTCCTCGGCGAGCAGGTCATCACCACCATCAAGTACCCCCGCGAAGCGTTCGTGCGGGAGATCGAGGTCGCCGGGGAGGTGCGCGACTTCGTCATGCACTGGGAGCGCACCGACGGCGAGTTCGTCGTCACGCGCGAGAATACGCGGAGCGTGCGGGACGCCTCGGGGACGCTGCTCTACTACGAGGGCACGATGGAGGACATCACCGAGGAGCGCCGCGCCTTCCACGTCGAGCAGCGCCGGGCCCGGCAGCTCGAAGCCATCGTCCGGTTCAGCGCGGCCGTCGACGCCGCGCAAGGCAGCAACGCCCTCGACGCTGCCATCCTCCGCGTCGTGGAAGAGGCCTTGCAGGCTGACGCCGTCGTCTTTCTCCGGCACAGCGCCGAGGGCTTCGACGTGCAGACGTGGTCCGAGCGGATCGCCGAGGAGGTGCAGGCGTGCCGCGAGCAGGAGGTCTGGAAGGCGTACCCCGTCCGCACCAAACCCCTCCTCATCCGAGACGAGCGACGGCTCGAGAGCCCCCTCCTCGTCGGGCCGATGCGCGACGCCATGCGGCAGGCTGGGATGCGGGCGCTGGGGAGCTTCCCCCTCATCCACCGGGGGCAGCCGGTCGGGGCGCTCGTCGCCTTCTTCGAGGAACCGCATACCTTTTCGGATGGCGACCTCCGCATGGCGGAAACGCTCGCATGGAACGTCGCCGGGGCCGTCACGCGGTGGCAGGCCGAGGGCGAGCTGCGCAACAGCGAAGCGTCGCTGCGTACGATCGCGGCGGCGACGGGCCACGTCCTCTACCGGCTCCGTTTCGGCGCCACGGCCTGCGACCACATCAGCGCGTCCGTCAAAACGCTCACGGGGTACTCCGCCCGCGACCTGAGCGAGATGGGCGGGTTCGACACCCTCATCGAGAGCCGGGAGGTGATCGAAGGGAGCGCGCTGAACGGGGGGGACGGTGCCTCGGATTCGCACTACCTCGCCCTGTATCGACTCCGTACGGCCGACGATCAACTGCGATGGGTCGAAGACAGCGCGTCCCCGTGGATCGACGAGTCCGGCAAAGTCGTGGGGCGCGTCGGGGTGCTGCAGGACGTGACGGAGCGGCGCGAGCGGGAGGAGGCCGCCCATCTGCAGAGCCGGCGCAGCCTCGCGCAGCAGAAGGCGCTCAACGAGCTCTCCACCCTCGACGCCGACGCGCCCTCCGTGCTTCGGCGCACGACAGAGGTGGCCGCGAAGGTGATGGGTACCGGCCGCGTTGCCCTCTGGCTCCTCGACGAGGACAGCGTCGAGATGCGCTGTCACGACCTCTACGAACTCGAAGAAGGCCGCCACCGCGCCGACGTCGCCTTCCGCGCGGATGCCGTGGCGGACGCCGTCGAGATGCTCAGCCATCAGCGTGTCCTCGCCACGGCCGATGTGATGAACAAGCCGCTGAGCGAGCGCGTCGGCCTCGACGTCTACCACGCCCGGAACGGCGTGCGGGCCGTGCTCACCGCGCCCATCCGTCGGGGCGGGCGCGTCGTCGGGTTCGTCGCCTTCGAGCACCTCGCCGCGCCGCGCACATGGACCCTCGACGAGCAGGACTTCGCCGGGGCCGTCGGCGATCTCCTCGCCCTTACGCTGGAGCGGGAGCAGCGCGCCCACGCCGAGGCAGCCCTCCGCGAGAGCGAACTGCGGTACCGCGCCATCTCCGAACTCGCGGCCGACTACGCGCACGCGCTGACAGTGGAGCCCGACGGGAGCCACCGCCTCGCGTGGGTGACCGATGCCTTCGAGCGGATCAGCGGGTACACGATCGACGAAGTCGAAGACCTCGACGGGCTGCAGCGGATCGTCCACGAGGACGACCGGCCGGCGCTGGCCGCCGAGATCGAGCTCCTGCGCCAGGGCCGCACGATCGACCTCGAGATGCGGATCCGCACCAAGTCCGGCGAAGAGCGGTGGATCTGGCACCGCAGCCGGCCCGTCCGGGACGAGCGGGGGCGCATGAGTTACATCTATTCGACCGGGCAGGACATCACCGAGCGCAAGCGGTTCGAGACGGCGCTCGTGGCCGCGCGCGAGGAGGCGGAAGAGATGGCGCGGCAGAAGAGCGAGTTCCTCGCCAGCATGAGCCACGAGATCCGCACGCCCCTCACGGGCCTCCTCGGCTTTGCCGGCGTCCTCGCCGAGGAACTTGACGGCGAGCAGCGCGAGTTCGCCCGGCTCATCGAGCAGAGCGGGCGGCGGCTGCTGGGCACGGTGAACTCCGTGCTCGACCTCGCCAAGTTGGAGTCCGAGGGGATCGAGTTGGTCCCCGAACCCCTCGACATCGTGGATGAGGCGCGGCAGGTCGTCCTCTTGCTCTCGCCCCTCGCCGACGGGAAAGGCATCGCGCTCCGACTTCGCACCGACGAGCGGGAGCTGATCGCGCCGCTCGACGCCGTGTGCCTCCACCGCATCCTCAACAACCTCGTCGGCAACGCCATTAAGTTCACGGAGTCCGGGCACGTCACGATCGAGGTGGCGACCGAGGGCGACCGCGTCCGCCTCGACGTCGTCGACTCCGGCGTCGGCATCGACGAGGACTTCCTGCCGCATCTCTTCGACGAGTTCCGGCAGGAGGACCAGGGGAACAGCCACGGTCACGGCGGCAGCGGGCTCGGCCTCGCCATCACGAAGAAGCTCGTCGGGATCATGGGGGGGACGGTCAACGTCGAGAGCGTGAAGGGCGAGGGGAGCCGGTTCACGCTGACGTTCCCCAGCATCATCGAGCCGGAGCGGGTGCAGGAGGCGATCGGCCGCGCCTTCGCGCGAAACGAGGACGCGATGAAACACGCCGCGCGTGCGATTGCGGAGCCCGAGGCCGGCGACTTCGACCTGACCACGCTCGTCTTCACCCACCCCTCGGAGGCGGATCCGGGGTCGGAGACCGCGCCGGTGGGGACGACGACCGCAGGGCCCTCCTGGGAGCCAGTGGAGACGGTAGCGAAGGCGCCATCCGCTACGGATGGTTTCATGATGGAAGACGACTTCATGCTGACGGACTTGCTGCCGAGCAGTGCCACGGAGCGGAGCGGCTCGGACGGCGATGCAGTAGAGGGCTTCCTCTCGCTCAGCGAGGTGTCGCTCCGCGTCACCGGAGAGACGAAGGGGGAGCGCTTAGGCTCCTTCATCTTGGACGACGTGGTGCCGGTGAAGCCCGTCGCCCCGCCAGCCGAGGGACGGCCGCGTGTGCTCCTCATCGAGGACGATCCGCAGACGCGCACCGCCCTGGAGCGCGTGCTCCAAAGCAGGTTCGCCGTTGACGTCGCGACCGAAGCGCGGACCGCGCTCGACCGAATGGCGAAGGGGACGTACGATGCGTTCGTGCTCGACGTCAACCTCGGCGGCAGCCGGCGTGGAGTCAACGTGCTCCGCGTGGCGCGCACGCTGCCGGGCTACGCGGGCACCGTAGCCGTAGCGCTCCTGCCGAACGGGGTGGGCGACGTGCCCTTCCTCGATGCAGGGTTCGACCACTGCGTCAGCCGGCCGTTTACGAAAGAGCGGCTGGAGAAGCTGCTCGCGGTGCTGGATCGAGCCGGGAAGGGGGCGGCGTAACGGGCAGCCTGACCCCGTTCACGGTGCTGCCGTAGATTCGGATTTCCCGAACGCACGTCTCCGCTCCCCGTGTCCACGTCCCCCGGCCCCACGTCCCCGTCCGTCGCGCCGCTCGCGCTGATGATGAGTGGCGGCGGCGCCCGCGCGGCGTATCAGGTGGGCGTGCTCCGCGCGCTCGCGCGGCGCTGGCCCGATTTCCAGCCGCAGATCATCACCGGCGTATCGGCCGGCGCCATCAACGCCGCCTCGCTCGCCGGCTACGCCGGCCCCTTCGTCGACGCGCTCGACGACCTCGGCCGGCTGTGGGGCGGGCTGACGACGGAGCAGGTGTTCCGGACCGACAGTTCGAGCCTGCTCCAGATCGGCTACCGCTGGGCCAAGCGGCTGCTCTCCGGCGGCGAGGCGGGCCGCCGCGCGCGTGGGTTCGTCGACACGGCCCCACTACGGGACCTCCTCTCTCGCCACCTCGACCCCAAGGGCGACGGGATCGAAGGCGTCGAGGCGAACATCGGGGCCGGCCGGCTCCACGCCTTCGGCATCACGGCGACGAACTACGCCACGGGCCGGTCGGTGACGTGGGTGCAGGGGAAGGACGTTCAATCGTGGGACTTCCCGAAGCGTCACAGCGTCCACGCCCGCGTCGGCGTGGAGCACGTCATGGCGTCGGCGGCGCTCCCCCTCATCTTCCCGGCCGTCCCCGTCGGCGCCGACTGGTACGGCGACGGCGGCATCCGGCTGACGGCGCCGCTCTCGCCCGCGCTCCACCTCGGCGCCCGCCGCATCCTCGCCGTCTCGACGCGCTACGCACGGACGGCCGTCGAAGCGGAGGACCGCGCCGTGACGGGCTACCCGCCGCCCGCGCAGATCCTCGGCGTCCTCATGAACGCCATCTTCCTCGACCTCCTCGACCAGGACGCGACGACGCTGCGCCGGATCAGCCGCCTCTCCGGGTCGCTCGCGCCGGATCAGCGCGACGGGCTCCGCCCGGTTCGCCTCCTCGTGATCCGACCGTCGCAGGACCTCGGCCGGCTCGCGGGCGACTACGAGCCGGAGCTGCCGCCCGCGTTCCGCTTCCTCATGCGGGGGCTGGGGACGCGGCAGACGCGGAGCCCGGACTGGCTCTCGATGCTCCTCTTCGAGCCGGACTACATCCGGCACCTCATGGAGATCGGAGAGCACGACGCGGAGGCGCGGATCGACGAGATCGGGGCCCTCCTCAGCGCGACCGAGCTTCAGTCCGACGAGGACTAGCCCCGCCGCTACGCCTCGTCACCGCCTTCGAGCGCGCGGCCACGGGAGGGGTCGACGCTGCCCGCGATCGCGCACTCCGCCATGAACGGGTAGAGCGCCGAGAGATCGAGGAGCTGCCACGGGCGACCGTCGACGCAGACGGGCAGGCCGTGCGCCTCGGCGTATTCGACGACGCGGTGGCTGAGCCGGGGGAAGTCCGGGAAGAGGTGGGGGATGCGGAACACCCGACCCGGTCGCCCCTCCGCCGGTGCTTGCGCGATCACTAGGCCTGCCGCGTCGAGCTCGACGCGCTCTACCTCCGTCCACGGCAGCACCGACTTCCGCCGCGCGTAGTCGTAGCCGACGACGCGGTGGACCGAGAGCTTGACGCACCACACGACGCTCCGCAGCCGGAGGAACGCGCGCGAGGCCCACGCGAGAATGCCCGCCACCACGAGTCCGACGAGGCCGAGCGCCACGAACGGGAAGGGGACGTAGAGCAGGATCAGCGGGATCGCCCCGGCGATGGCTCCGAGCACGACGACGAGCACGCCGACCAGCCGGGCTACACGTCGCCGCGTATCGAACTGGACCTGCTCGTTATCGAATACCTCGTACCAGTCGGACATCACGCTGCGGGAAAGAGGGGAGAAATGGAAGCGCTACCAAGATAGGATGAACGACGCCCGCGAAGGTTTCGCGACGCCCCGTTTGTGGATAAGTAGTCCAATTACAAGCGGCGCGGCTCTCGCTCGCCAAACGCCTCGCGGAGCACGGTGATCGCTGCGTCGACGTCCTCGTCCGACACGTCGCGGTGGAGCGTGGCGCGGACGGTGTGCGGGCCGAAGGCGACGAGGCGCACGCCGCGCGCTTCGAGCCGGGCCAGCACGTCCTCGGCCGGCGGCCCCGTCTCGGCGATGACGATGTTCGTCTCGACCGTCGCCGGGTCGATCGTGAACGTAGGGAGCGCCGCGAAGGCATCGGCGAGACGGCGGGCGCGGGCGTGGTCGTCGGCGAGCCCGGCGCGGTGGTGGTCGAGGGCGTAGAGGCCCGCCGCGGCGAGGAGGCCGATCTGCCGCATCCCGCCGCCGAACAGCTTCCGGTAGCGCCGCGCCAGCCGGATCGTCTCCTCCGACCCTGCGAGCACGGACCCGACCGGCGCGCCGAGCCCTTTCGAAAGACACACCGTCACGGTGTCGAACGGCGCTGCGATCTCCGCCTCGCTGTGGCCCGACGCGACGGCGGCGTTCCACAACCGCGCCCCGTCGAGGTGAAGCGCGAGGCTGTGGGCCCGCGCTGCCTCGGCGACATCGTGGATGAGGTCGAGCGGATAGACCACGCCACCGGCTTTGTTGACCGTGTTCTCCAGGCACACGAGCCGCGTGCGCGGCTCCCAGTCGTAGCGGCCCCGCGCGACGGCGGCGACGGCCTCGCCGGAGAGCAGCCCGTGCGGCTCCTCAATCGGCCGGAGTTGAACGCCGGAGAGCAGCCCCGGCGCGCCCGACTCGTAGTGGAAGATGTGGCTCCGCTCGGCGACTACCACCTCGTCGCCGGGCCGGGTGTGGACCTTGATGGCGAGCTGGTTGCCCATCACCCCGGTCGGCACGAACACGGCGGCCTCTTTGCCGAGCAGCTCCGCCACACGGGCTTCGAGCCGCCGCGCCGTCGGGTCCTCGCCGAACACGTCGTCGCCGACCTCCGCCTCAGCTATGGCGCGGCGCATGGCCGGCGTCGGCTTCGTGACCGTGTCGCTGCGGAGGTCGATCATAGGAGTCGGGGGTCGAGCGTCAGGAGTCGAGGCGCCGGACCCTCGACCCCCGACTCACCATCCCATCTGCTGCATCCGGGAGCGGATCGTTCCGGCGTAGCTGCCCATGTTCTGCGGGCGGCGCGTGCGCGGCGCGGGGATGACGGCGGCGAGCCGGGCGGCCTGATCGCGCGAGAGGTCGGCGGCCGAGGTGTCGTAGTGGTAGCGGGCGGCGGCCTCGATCCCGAACACGCCCGGCCCCCACTCGATCACGTTGAGGTAGAGCGCGAGGATGCGCTCCTTCGGGAGGATCAGCTCGGCGAGGTACGTCAGCGGGACTTCGAGCCCTTTGCGGACGTACGAGCGGTGCGTCGTCAGGAATAGGTTTTTGACGAGCTGCTGCGTGATCGTCGAGGCACCGCGGGGGGCGCGGCCCCGGCGTGCGGCCTCGCGGCGGGCTTTGTCGAGCTCCTCCCAATCGATCCCGCCGTGCTGGTAGAAGCGCGTGTCCTCGGCGGCGACTACGGCGCGCTCGGCCTGGTCCGAGATCGCGCCGAGCGAGACGGGGTAGTAGCGGAACTCGAAGTCGCCCTCTTCGAAGATCGCCTCGATCTGCCGCTGGATCTGGACCGAGGTCACGGGCGGCGGCACGAAGCGCATCGCCACGAGCGACACGGTGCACAGCCCGTAAAAGATCAGCAGCGCGAGGATCGGCCAGAGGACGAGCGCGCGGAGGACGCGGAGCAGGGTGTTCCGTTGGACCTGCGCACGGGGCATCGCTGCGTACCGGAGGGGAGAAAGGACACGCCGGGGCGTGCGGGGAACCGGGTCGGGCGGGCGGCTACTGCCGGCTGATCTCGAGGATCTTGAGCGGGACCTTGCCGGCGGGCACCGTGATCTCCACGACGTCGCCAACTTCGTGGCCGAGCAAGCCTTTCCCGACCGGGCTCGCGATCGAGATCTTGCCCTTCGCCATGTCCGCTTCTTCGGCGGAGACGAGGGTGTACGTCGCCTCCTTCTTCGTCTTCACGTTCTCCACCCGGACGGTCGAGAGGATGAAGACCTTGGAGTCGTCGATCTGCTTCTCGTCGACGAGGCGGGCGCTCGCGATCGTCGTTTCGAGCTTCGCGATGCGGGCTTCGTGGTGGCCCTGCGCCTCTTTGGCAGCGTCGTACTCCGCGTTCTCCGAGAGGTCGCCCTGCGCGCGCGCCTCGGCGATCTCCTGGGCGATCCGTTGCCGCCCCTCGGTCTTGGCGAGGCGGAGTTCTTCCTTGAGCTTGTCGAGCGCTTCTTGCGTGAGATAAACCGGCTTGTCCATGCCCGTCGTGGTACCCTGAAAACAAAAAAGAACGCCACGTCCCGACCGGGAGGCGGCGATGGAAAGCGGAATATACGGCGACGAAGGGCGTCACCGCCATTGAAGTCAGGAGAATACCGATAGCGCCTGCGCCGTCACGTCGAAGCCGTCGATCGTCACCACCCGGAGCGAGCCGGGCCGGACGGCGCGGGGCCCGGTCGCGCGGACTCGGGGCGAACAGCGGGCTGGGCGGGCGGCGCGGTCGTGGCGAATACGGGTGAGGCCGGGCCGCCGTCGGTCCGCACGTCGAGGAGGCGGCGGGCGGTCCAATACGTCTCTTGGAAGTGTCGCTGGTTGAAATCGTCGACGAGCACGCGGTCGCGCGACGACGAGGCGTGGAGGAGGCGTCCGCCGTCGAGGTAGATACCGACGTGGCGCTGGTCGGGGCCGGTGCGGAAGAAGACGAGGTCGCCCGTGCGGAGGTCGTCCCGGCGCACGGCGATGCCCTCGTTGACCTGCGTCCGCGTCGAGCGCGTGAGGTGGAGCGCGAACGCCCCGGCGTAGACGGCGCGGACGAGCGCGGAGCAGTCGACGCCGCTCTTCGTGGTGCCGCCGAAGCGGTACGGCACGCCCATCCACTCGGACGCCGCGCGGAGGAGTTGCGCTTCCGCCGCCGTCGCGGGCACCGGAGCGCGAGCGCGGGCCTCGACCGTCGCGGGCGTCGTCGCGTTTCCAACCGGGGCGCTCGACCCGCACCCGGCGAGGAGCAGGAGCGCCGCCGTGGCGACGAGCGGAGCGAACGCGCGGTCGAGTGCGAATCGAAACGGGGGCATGACGAAACGAACGGTTGGGTAATGTTTTGCTTTAAGGTAAGACATTGACGTGAAATAGAACGATAGCAACCGGATTGCGTCCACGGTGGCGGGAACACGGTCTTGCCGTGAGGATTCACCCGAGGTGTCGCGCACCGTGCCTCCCTCGTCTGCAAGCTCCGGTCCGGTTCGGCGCACCAATCCTCCTTCCGCGTTTTCCACCGACCCGATTCCCCATGCCGTATCCCGAGCCGCTCGTCCAACCCATGCGCGCAGAGCTAACCCGCCTCGGCGTGGACGAACTCACCGACGCCGCCGCCGTCGATCAGGCGATGGAAGCGGCCGAGGACCAGACCGTCCTCGTCGTCGTCAACTCCGTGTGCGGTTGCGCCGCGGCGAACGCTCGTCCCGCTGTCGCGATGGCGAAGAACGTCGGTCCGCAGCCCGACCGCTACGTGACGGTCTTCGCCGGGCAGGATCTGGAGGCGACCGCGCGCATGCGCGAGCACCTGCAGGGCATCCCGCCGTCGTCGCCGTTCATGGCGCTGTTGAAGGACGGCGACCCCGTCTTCGTGCTGGAGCGCCGCCACATCGAGGGCCGCAGCGCGAGCGCGATCGCGACCGACCTCGTGGGTGCGTTCGAGAAGTACTGCGGGACCGACGCCGCGCCCGCCGGCGAAGCCGAGCGCCCCGAACTCGCCGCGCAGCCCGACGCCCGCGGCGAACTGCCCGACTCGTTCCGCTCGATCCTCTGATCCGAAAGCTGGAACGGAATTGATATCGCGGGGGCGGCGCTTGCGTTGCCCCCGCGCTGCGTTTTCAGAGGTCGTCTCCGAGCGCGCCTTGTCGGACCGCGAGGCCGAGATAGCCGAGCCCACCGGCGAAGGCCGCGAGTACGACCCAGAGACCGGATTCGGCCCACGCCTGCACGATGCCCACGAGCACGAGGAATGGGAGCGCGTAGGTGACGACCCGGAGGGCAGCGAGGGCGGCCGGCCGAAGGGGCGTCCCGGCCAGGCGGAGCATCCAGCCGATGTGGAGCAGCCGCATCGCCGCGCCGACGACGCCGAGCGCGACGATCGCATCGAGCGCGGTGCCGAGTACGGCGACGGCAGCGAAGGCGCCGGTCTGGACTACGAACAGGACGATGCTGAAGCCGAGGTCGGCGCGCTGCTGCTCCGTGACGTCGAACACGCGCGTCAGCGGCACGGCGACGGAGACGAGCAGCACCCACACCGACAGCGCGCGGGCGTATTCCCCAGCCAGTGCCCACTCCGGGCCGAACACAAAGGCAAACAGGGCAGGACCCGCGACGGCGACGACGAGCGCGGGGTAGACCGTCACGACGAGGAGCTGGCGGAGGACGCTGAGCGTGAGCGGACCCAACCGGTTCGCGCGGTGCGCCTCGGCCGCCCGGACGAAGAACACCTGCCCGACGGCACCGGTCAGCAGGCCGAGGGGGAGCACGAGGGTCCCGAACGCGATGCCGAACTGGCCGACGGTGCCCGTGGTGAAGAAGGCGGCGAGGAGGAGGACCGGCGCGCGGCTGGCGAGGACGTTCAGCAGGGCGGCAGGTGCCGAGAAGAGCGGGAAGCGGACATATCGCCGCGCGAGCGTCGGAAGAGCGGAGAGGGAAACACGCAGCCGCCGCCCGTCGGCGTACATATACGTCGCGCCGAGCCAGAGGACGCTCACGACGAACCCTACGGCGGCGCCAGCGACGAGGCCCACCGCGCCGATCGCCAGGAACCCGGCGGCGAGTTGGATCGCCACAACACTCCCGCTCTGCACGGCCCGGCTGGCCGAGACGGGGCGGAACCGGTGGAGGCGGGTGTGCCACGTCTCGAGCGCGAGGCCCCACCCCGCGAGGACGACAGCGGGCGGGAGGAAGAGGAGCGCCGGCCGCATCGCCGGCCCGCCGAGCACCTCGGCCCACCACGAGAGGTCCAGCAGGACGAGGGCAGTCGCCAGGCCCACGCCCATCGTCACGGCGAAGGCGAGGGCGAGCACGCCCGCCGCGTCGTCGTCGTCGTCGGGGAGCATGAGGGCATCCTCATAGCGGCCGGAGGAGACGGTGCCGAGCACGGTGACGAGCGTGACGAAGACCGTCAAAACGCCGAACTCGTCGGGGGTGAACAGCCGCGTCAGCACCGGCCGCGCGGCGAAGACGACGGCTTGGGCCGCGACGGCGCCCGTAACGAGGGTGAGGACGGGGCGCAGGAAGCCGCCGTGGCGGAGTCTCTCGGCACGGCGGATCGAGCGCTTCGCCCGTGCGAGCCGCAGGCGGACCCGTCGCAGAGTGCGGAGCGCGTTCAAGGCGAGGGTCCGGTTAGCCGGTACACCGTCCACTCTGCGTTTTCGAACGCCACGGCGAAAGGGAGGCGCGTGCCGCGCGCCACGAGCGCGTAGTCGGCGCCGTATCCCGACTGGAGCCGCTGCCAGTCAGCCGGGCCGAGCTGCTCGTACGCGGCGTCGAGCACCGGCTTCACGCCGACCCCCGTCGCCGGCAGCGTGATGGGCGCGATGTCCATCAGCCGCTGAAACCACGTCTGCATCGCAGCATCGGTGAAGACGAACCCGGTGAAATCGGCGACGACGGCGCGGCGGGCGAACGTCCGAAACGTGCTCACGGACGGAGGGGTCGCGAACAGGGCGTCCTCGGCCGTCGCTACCCGTGCCCACGCTTCGACCTCGCCCAGCGGAGAGGCCTGATGGCGCAGCGGGTGGAGCAGCGCACCCGGCCGCCCCACATCCCGGACAGCGAGTCCGGCGAGGAGCACAAGCAGCACGGTCGCGACGGCCAGCCCGATCCACCGGCGGCCGAGCACGCCCTCGCTGAATCGCCGGAGTGCGTCGGGCAGCAGACTCGCGAACGCAGCGGTGACGAGGATCGATGCTACGAGCGTGACGAGCACCGTCAGCTTGAACAGTTGCAGCTTCGCCACGAGCGTCACGGGGACGATTTCGACGAAGAGCACGGCGATCCCGCAGAGGAGCGCGATGAAGACGCCGCTCGCCGCGAGAAAGCCTCCGTGTCGGAGGACGCCACGCCGGTGCAGCCATCGGCCCGCCGCGATCCCGAACACGGCGACCGGCCAGAACCGGAGGTGGGCACCGGCCCCGAAAGAGAAGAACAGATGGTGGTGCGGATTGCGAAAGAGGGCGTGGATGTAGAACGGCGGCGGTGCGGACTCGACGGTCGGGCTCGTGGCGGACTGTTCGAACCCCACTGGGACGAGGATCGGCAGGGCGGCGAGGACGAACGCACCGCCGAATCGCACGAGGTCGAGGAGGTCGGCGCGCCACTTCTGTCCTTCGAGGTCCGCGCTCAACGCCGCCCGCCCGAGCCCGACCACGCCGAGCACGAGGGCCGTCTGCGCCCCGGCGAGCAGGTGGAACCACGCCGCGACGCCGAGGAGCACGCCCGCCCAGCCCCAGCGCCGTTGCAGGAAGAGGGTGATCGCGGGCACGGCGAGCGCCCACGCCACGCCCTCCGGCACGAGCGCGTCGTAGGCCAGCGAGTTCGCCCCGAGCGTCCACTTCACCGTCAGCACGAGCACGACGGGCACGCTCAGCGCCGCCGCGAGCCGGTCGCGGACGAGATCGCGCGCGAGTCCGTACACGCCGAAGCTGAGCGCGACGGTCACGCCAATCCACAGCAGCAGCACGCTCAGCCACCCGGGTAGAACGAGGCTCGGCAGTGCCATCAGCCACAGGAAATACGTCCGCACGTTGACGCCCGACGCGACGGTCTGCACCAGCCAGTCCTGCGTGAACAGGCTGCCGTCGAGGAGGTGGAGCAGCGATGGGATCAGCTCGTCCTGATCGCCCGATCCGTAGACGTACCCGAACCGGAGAAAGGTCGCAGCGAGGGTGAGGAGCGCGACGAAGAGCGGGAGCCCGTGCTGCTGCCGGCGGAGTCGCCCCGCGAGGTCGCCGATCGTCGACGGCGGAGCGGGTGTGCCGTCAGGGCGGGCGGGCGCGTCGGACTGCATCGGGAGGGGGGCCGGAGGCGAGCGGGGTCACCGCCGCAGCCGGTCGAGCAGGCGGAGCTCGGGGCGGGCGGTGTGGCGGGCGCGAAAATACGGAACGAGTGCGCTGCCGAACCGACGCTTGAACTCGGCGATGGACGGCGTGTTGGCCCCGACGAAGTCGAAGGTCGCCACGCCCTCCTCGCGCAGCCGGGGCAGGACGTGGCCGAGCAGCACGGTCATCGCCGCGCCGGGCTCGCTGCCGGCGAGCCAGTAGTGCGCCGTCCGCCCGTCCGAGAGCACGAGCAGTCCGGCTTCTGCCGTCCCATCGCGGCGCGCGACGAAAGCCCGGACAAGGCCGTCCTCGGCGAGTCCGTGCGCCAGTGCCGCCGCCGATTCCGATGCGATCCCGAGCGATTGCCCCTGCCGGGCGTGCGATGCCTCGACGAGCGCGAGCGCCTCGGCGACGTATTGGGCTCCGTCCGCTAGCACGAAGTCGTCCCGCTCCCTTTTCAGCGTCCGCTTCGGGTTCGACGACCAGCCCGACGTTACGGCGTCCTGCGCTTGCAGGTCGATGCGGTACGTGAACGCGGGCTCGACCCGCCAGCCCTGCCACTGGAACGGCCGCACGTCGCCGAGCGACGGGTGGAGGACCAGCGTCGCCTGATGGAACGTGCCGGCAATCAGTCCGAGCAGGGCATCGAGCGGCGAGCGGTGATGGTGCACGTCGGTCTCGCGCAGGTCCCCGTCGAGCAACGGAGAGACGTACTGCACGAGCGGCGGGAGGGCGGCGGCGCGGTAGGGCCCCCGCCGCTTCTCGAACACGAGCGCCCCGGCGCGCAGCACATCGTCCTCCCATACCGAGGCGACGAAGGCAGGCAGGCCGAGCGCGGCCTCGACTCGGGCCGCGAACCGGAGGTCAGCGTACGCCGTGGCCTGCGCGCTCTGGGCGAGCAGCCGGTCCCACGCGGGGCGCACGGCCGGATCGCTCAGGCGGTGGAGAGACGTGCGGTACGGGGATGCGTCGGCCATCGCGCCAAAATACAGTAGGGGCGCAGCGTGCTGCGCCCCTACGGCAAAACCGGCAATCGGGTGGATTACAGGATGTACTGGCTGAGGTCGCGGTTCTCGACGACGGACTGGAGCCGGTCGCGGACGTAGGCCTCGTCGACCGTGATCGTGTCGTCCTGCTGCGCTTCGGGGACCTCGAAGAGGATCTCCTCGAGCAGCGTCGTCAGGATCGTGTGGAGCCGCCGGGCGCCGATGTTCTCGACCTCCTCGTTGACGTGCGCCGCGATCCGGGCGATCTCGCGCACGGCATCGTCGGTGAACTCGATCGTCACGCCTTCGGAGGCGAGGAGCGCTTGGTACTGCTTGAGGAGGGCGTTCTTCGGGATCGTGAGGATCTTGTAGAAGTCGTTCTCGGTGAGGTTGTCGAGCTCGACGCGGATCGGGAAGCGGCCCTGCATCTCGGGGATGAGGTCGCTCGGCTTCGAGACGTGGAACGCGCCCGAGGCGATGAACAAGATGTGGTCGGTCTTAACGGGTCCGTACTTCGTCATCACCGTCGAGCCCTCGACGATCGGGAGGAGGTCGCGCTGGACGCCCTCGCGCGAGACGTCCGGCCCGCCCGCCTGCCGCGAGCCGCCGGCTACCTTGTCGATCTCGTCGATGAACACGATGCCCGACTGCTGGACGCGCTCGACAGCCACGCGCTGGACAGCGTCCATGTCGATGAGCTTCTGCGCTTCCTCGGCCGTGAGCGCTTCGATGGCCTCGTTCACTGGCATCCGGCGCTTCTTCTTTTTCTTGCCGCCGCCGAGGTTGCCGAACATCTCCTGGATGTTGATCCCCATCTCTTCGAGCCCCATCGGCCCGAACATCTGGAGCGTCGGCGTGCTCTCGCTCGCCACGTCGATCTCGATCTCGCGCTCGTCGAGTTTGCCCTCGTGGAGCATCGTACGGAAGCGCTCGCGCGTGCGCTCACGGAGGTCGTCCTCGTCCGTCGGCTCGCCTTCGACCTCCTCCTGCGGGCGGATCACGAAGCCGGGACCGTTGAGGAGGGTGCCTTCCCGCTCCTTGCGCGGCTTCGACGGCGGGATCAGCACGTCGAGCACGCGCTCCTCGGCCTGCTGCCGGGCCTTCTCCTGCACGCCTTCGGCCTGCTCTTCCTTGATCATCCCGATCGCGAAGTCGGTGAGGTCGCGGATGATGGAGTCCACGTCGCGGCCGACGTAGCCGACCTCGGTGAACTTCGTGGCCTCGACCTTGATGAAGGGCGCGCCGGCGAGGCGGGCGAGGCGGCGGGCGATTTCGGTCTTGCCCACGCCCGTCGGGCCGATCATGATGATGTTATTGGGCATGATCTCCTCGCGCATCTCGTCGGGCGCGTTCATGCGCCGCCAGCGGTTGCGGAGGGCGATGGCGACGCTCTTCTTGGCGTCGTCCTGCCCGATGATGTACTTGTCGAGTTCCGCGACGATCTGGCGCGGGGTGCGTTCTTCGTGCATGAGCATGTCGGAAGCGCCGAGCCGCGGGCCCGGCGCGATGAGCAAAAGGGAGAGGCGTTGTACGAGGGGAGGCCCGCCGGGTTTATGGAATTCCGACGACGCCTGAAATGACGCCGGACCCCCCGCCGCGCTCGCGGTCGCTCACTCCGGGACGCGTCCCTCCGTTCACTCCCAGCTTCGCGCGGCTGTCCCCCTCGATGAGGGGGACAGCTTTTCGAGCGTATGCGAGAAAGGCAGGGGGTTGCGCTTACTCCTCTTCGGTCGCGAGGTCGCCGAACTCGCCTTCGTAGTCGGCTCCGTCGCCGTTGGACTCGTACTCGTCCTCGTCGTCGTAGTCGGCGCGCATCTCGTTCTGCACCTCGCGGACGGCGGGGTGCTCGGGGTTGACGATGAGGACGGTGTAGTCGTAGGGCATCCCCTTGCGGCGCTCGAGCCGGCACGCCCCGCAGTCCTCGAGGTCGCCGATGAGCGACTTCGGATCGTGGTCTTCGATGTCGCCGAGCTCTTCGGAGAGCTTGCGGAGGAGCGGCGTGAGGTAGACCTCGTCGTACTGCCCGAAGTAGTCCTCGATCACGCGGAGGGCCTCGACGTCGATGGGGAAGGGGAGGTCGGTGACCTCGGCGAACTCCGTCGTCGTCTCCGGCTGGCCGTTCGCGTGGTGATCCTCCTGGAGGAGGGTGCGGGCGTCCTCGGTCATCAGCGTCTCGGCGTCGATGAAGCGGCCGGCGTCGACGTTCTCGAAGAGGCGGGCCGAGAGGTGCTCGCGGAAGGAGACCATGATGACCTCGCAGCCGCGCCGCTGGATCGCCTGCACGAGCGGGACGTAGTCGCGGTCGCCGGAGACGAGGACGACGGTGGCGATGTCGCGCCGGTCCTGCACGAGGTCGAGCGCGTCGATGCAGAGCTGGAGGTCGGTCGTGTTGCGGTGCATCGTCGAGGGGACGAAGCACGGGTCGATGCCGAGGAGGTAGAGCGCGCGCTGGACGTGGCGGGCGTGGTCGTCGAGCCCCGCGAAGTCGGCGTAGGCGCGGCCGACGGCGATGGGGGCTTCCTGCTCGACCAACCGCTGGCGCAGCGCGTCGATCATGTCGAGGATGTGGTCCCCCGGCGAGGCGTGGCCTTCGAGCCTGTTCTTGAGGTAGTAGTAGAGGTTTTGGTAATCGATCAAGACGGCGGCACGGGCAGAGCCCGGCGCCTGGTGGGTAGGTTCGCGCATGGTTACAATCGTAGCGTTGTGCCCGCGTCCCCGCAGACGCACGGCCCCGATCCGTAGAATTTTCCGGATTCAGTCCGTCCCCTGGGTGCCGGTGGCTGTGGTGGCAGCCTCCGGTTCCTTCGCGTCGAGTTCGAGGATCGTGAGGTTATGGTTCGTGTAAATGCAGATGTCAGCCGCGATGTGAAGCCCCTCTTCGACGATTTCCCGCGCCGAGAGTCCGCTGCTGTGCTTGAGTAGCGCCCTCGTGGCGGCGAGGGCGTAGGGCGCCCCGCTCCCGATGGCGAGGATGTCATCGTCGGGCTCGATGACGTCGCCGGTCCCGCTGATGAGCAGGAGCCGGTCAGAGGCAGCGACGGCGAGGAGGGCTTCCAGCCGGCGGAGGTAGCGGTCCGTCCGCCAGTCCTTCGCCAGCTCGACGGCGGCGCGTGTGGTGTTGCCGCCGTACTTCTGGAGCTTTTCCTCGAACCGCTCGAAGAGCGTGAACGCGTCGGCGGTGGCGCCGGCGAACCCCGCGAGGATCTTCCCCCCGAACAATGGGCGAACCTTCTGCGCGCTGTGCTTGAGCACGGTGTCTTTCATCGTCGCCTGCCCGTCGGAGCCGAGGACAACGCGGCCGTTGTGTCGCACGCCGAGTACGGTGGTGGCGTGGATGGCCGGGAAGGCCGAGCGATGGGTGGAAGACATGCGGGAAGGAAATTAGGGGAGGAGACCGCAGCGTGGGATAGCCGTCGCCTGGTCGCTGAGGCGTAAAGATACGATATCTAAATTATGTCGTCGTCGAAACAAGCACTTGCCTAGCCCGCCGTCTCAGCGGCCGTATCCGGCGAGCAGTTCGACGATGGCGTCCTGCGCCCGCGTCACCCGCCCGACGCTCGTGCCGAAGTTGTTGGCGAGGAGGGCGAACGCGAGGGGCGTCCCGGCCGCGGTCGTTACGTAGCCGCTGAGGTTGCGGGCTCCGGTGACGGTCCCCGTCTTCGCGCGGGCGTTGCCTCGCGCGCGGCCCGAGCGGAGCCGCCGCTGCAGCGTGCCGTCCTCCCCGCCGACGGCGAGGGAGCGCACGTACGCCTCGGTGACGCGGGGGTCCGGGTGGACCCACATCACGCGGAGGAGGCCCGTCACGTCCTCCGGCGACACCGAGTTGTAGGGGGAGATGCCGGAGCCGTCGCGCAGCCGCATCGTCTCGAGGTCCATCCCGGCGCGCTCGAAGAGGGGCGCGGCGGCGAGGAGCCCGGCCTCGGCGGAGCCGCAGTCGACGTCGTCCGGCCGGTCCTCGGGGCAGCGCACGGCGCCGAGCGTCTTGAGCAGATGTTCGGCGTAGAGGTTCTGGCTCTCCTTGTTGGTGAGGGCGACGATCTCGGAGAGCGGGCGCGACGTGTGCGTGGCAACCGGGATGAGCCGCCGGTACTCCGGCTTCTCGCGCCAGTCGTCGATGTCTACGGGGTCGCCGTCGACGTGGACGCCCTCGGCGCGGAGTGTGGCGCGGAGGACGTGCGCGAAGTAGCGCGTCGGGTTGTGCACCGAGACCGTCTGCTGGAGGCGCTCGCCGACCGGCACCTCGGACTCGATCCAGAACGTGTTGCCGCCGCGCTCGCGCCGGATCTCGCGGTCGGCGTCCCGCCGCGAGCGGACCGTCTCGGTTTTGTTGACGAAGTAGACGTAGTCGGTATCGCCCGGCTCCCAGCTCAGCTCGGCGCGGCGGCCGATCCGCTCGCCCCGCGCGGTGACGACGATGCGCCCCTCGTTAAAGGAGAGCCCGCTGATCTCGGCGGCGAAGCGCGAGGGCACGTCGTCCCACGCCCAGCCGTTGCCGAGTTCGGTGTCGTCGAACACGTCGTCGTCGCCGATGACGTGCTCGGTGACGGCCGTGATGCCGCGGGCTTTGACGGAGTCCGCCCATGCGCGGAAGAGCGCCGTAGCGTCGGCGTCGTGGGGGTAGCCCTCGGTGAAGGCGCGGTCGCCGATCGTCGGGTCGCCGGAGCCGCGGACGACGAGGTTGCCTTCGAGGACCGAGCCGCGCACGGTGCCGTCGAGGTAGAGCGTCGTCGTGTAGCGGTAGTCGGGGCCGAGCCCGTCGAGCGCGGCGGCCGTCGAGAACAGCTTCTGGTTCGAGGCCGGGATGAAGTTCTTCCGCTCGTTCCGGGCGTAGACCGTGTCGCCCGTCGCGAGGTCGACGACGTGGAGGCCCCAGAACGCATCGTCGAAGTCGGGGTCGTCTATGATGGCGTCGATGGCGGCGCGGAGCGCTTCCGGCGATGACTGCGCGCGGGCCGGGCCCGCGAGCCAGACGAACCCGAGGACGAGGAGGAGGGCCGTGCGCGTCACGATCGTTGAGGGATGGGGTGGGGAGGTGCCGAGGTCCGGTACCGCCGAGCGGCGAAACGGCACGAGCCGCTCTCTCTGCTCGGTCGGGCCCCCGGTGCGGGGCACGTGCCTGTTAGCGGAGCGACGTGTTCTCCAACTCCTCGCGCTCGGGCGAGATCTGGTCGAGGAGCACGTACACGTAGTCCACTGTGCTGAGCGCGGCGGAGGGTTCGAGGTAGATCACGAGGTCGTTCCGGCCCTTCGCGGCGAACACCGAGTCCACCTTCCCCACGGGGATGCCGGGCGGGAACGTCCCGCTGAACCCGCTCGTGACGACGAGCTGGCCGCGCACGACGGGCTCCGTCTTGCCCACGTACTCCATCAGCAGCCGGTCGTAGGCCGTCCCGTCCCAGCGGACGACGCCGTCGCGGCCGAGCAGCTCGATCTGTGCCGGGACGCGGAAGTCGGTGTTCTGGTGCGGCATCACGAGGGCGTAGTTCTCGCTCGCGAGCACCACTTTTCCTATGATCCCGCGCTCGTCGATCACGGCCATGCCGACGCGCACGCTGTCGCTCGTGCCGACGTTGAGCGTGAGGAGGTTGTCCTGCTTCGTGATGTCCTTGCCGACGATGCGCGCGGGCACCATGTCGAAGCTGACGGAGTCGCGGAAGGCGACGAGCGCGCGGAGCCGGTCGTTCTCGCGACGGGCTTCGCGGAGGCGCGCCACCTCCGCCGCGAGGGCGATGTTGTCGGCCCGCAGTTCGTCGTTCTCATCGAGGGCGCGGGTGTAGCGGTCGGTCCAGGTGAACGTCCCCTCAACGGGGGCCGTGGCCTGGAGCGAGAGTGCCCGCGCCGAGCGGAAGAGCGGCCCGTTCTGCGAGAGCAGGACGACGAGTGAGACCACGAGGAGCACCACGAGCAGGATGTAATCGCGGACGCGGTGCCAGAGGCTACGGAACATGGGGACGGGCGGGCCTGGACAGGGGAGAGGGGGAAGGTAAAGCATGAGGAGCGAGGGGAGGTTTCCTCACCCCGCTCCTTTTCAGCCTAGACCCGCACCCGCTAGTACGACAGGACGCGCTCGAAGTCTTCCAGCTCCTCGAGTACGCGGCCGGTCCCGCGCACGACGGCCGTCAGCGGGTCCTCGACGACGAAGACGGGCAGCTCGGTCCGCTCGCGCAGCATCACGTCGATGCCCTTGAGCATCGCGCCGCCGCCGGTCAGCATGATCCCGCGCTCGAGGATGTCGCCGCCGAGCTCCGGCGGGGTCTTTTCGAGCGCGCGCATCACCGCCGCGCCGATCTGCGCAATCGGTGCACGGAGCGCCTCGCGCACGTCCTCCGACGACACCGTCCGCGTCTTCGGCACGCCGGAGACGAGGTCGCGGCCTTTGATCGAGAGCTCGAGCTCGGGGTCGAGCGGGACGGCGGAGCCAACCTCGCACTTGATGAGCTCGGCCGTGCGCTGCCCGATGAGGAGGTTGTGGTGCTTCTTGAAATACTGCACGACCGCCGCGTCGATCTCGTCGCCGCCCACGCGGATCGACTCGTCGACGACGATGCCGTTCATCGCGATGACCGCGATCTCCGTCGTCCCGCCGCCGATGTCGACGATCATGTTGCCGACGGGCTCGCGCACGTCGAGCCCGATGCCGATCGCCGCGGCCATAGGCTCGTCGATGAGGCGGACGTTCTTGGCGCCGGCGTACTCGGCGGAGTCGCGGACGGCGCGCTTCTCGACCTCGGTGATGCCGCTCGGCACGCAGATCACCATCTTGCCGATCCGGTTCATCCAACCCGACTGGACCTTCTTGATGAGCCCTTTGATGAGGTGCTCGGCCACCTCGAAGTCGGCGATGACGCCGTCACGCAGCGGGCGGATCGTCTCGATCTCCTTGTGCGTCCGCTCGTGCATGAGCTGGGCTTCCATCCCGATCGCTTCCACCTTCCCCGTCGAGCGGTTAATGGCTACAATCGAGGGCTCGTTGAGCACGATTCCCTTCTGCCGGATCCAGATGAGGGTGTTGGCGGTGCCGAGGTCAATAGCAATATCAGAGGTAAACAAGGCGGGCTGGATCGTAAGGGTGGACGGCGTGTGGTGGGGGCGCAATATAGCTTTGTCGATAGGGCACAACGCGTGCCCCGTCGAGGAATTCCCGCTGGATTTCGGCGGTCAATAGGGTCCTGGCGCTGACCCGGCGCTAGTGCCGGAAGTGGCGGGCGCCGGTGAACACCATCGCCAGGCCGTGCTCGTCGGCGGCGGCGATCACCTCGTCGTCGCGGACGGAGCCGCCGGGTTGGATCACGGCGCGGGCCCCGGCCTCGGCGGCGGCGAGGAGGCCGTCGGCGAAGGGGAAGAAAGCATCGGACGCAATCGCCGAGTTCTGAAGCGAGAGGTCGGACTTTTTCGCTTTCATCACAGCGAGTTCGCTCGCGTCGATCCGGCTCATCTGCCCGGCCCCGATGCCGAGCGTCGCGCCGTCGCGGGCGTAGACGATGGCGTTCGACTTGACGTGCTTGCAGACGCGCCAAGCGAAGTCGAGGTCGGCCCACTCGGCGGCCGTCGGCGCGCGCTTCGTGGCGACGGTACAACGCGCGCGCAGCGCCTCGGCCGAGCCGAGCGCCGGGTCTTGCGCCTGTACGAGCAGACCGCCCGCCGCCGTCCGCACGTCGAGCGCCGCGCCGCCGCCGCCGGGCAGCACTTCGAGCAGGCGGCGGTTTTTCTTCTGCTCCAGCAGGTCCAGCACACCGTCTTCGTAGCCGGGCGCGATGACAATCTCGGTAAAGATCTCGTCCACCGCCTCAGCCGTGGCCCGGTCGAGCGGCTGGTTCACGACGACGATCCCGCCGAACGGGCTCTGCCGATCCGTGGCGAACGCTTTCCGATACGCCTCGGCGAGCGTCTCCGCCGTCCCGACGCCGCACGGGTTGGTATGCTTGAGAATGGCGACGGTCGGGCGCTCGCCGAACTCGCGGATGAGATTGAGCGCAGCGGTGACGTCGAGGAGGTTGTTGAACGAGAGCTCTTTGCCGTGGAGCTGGCGGAAGACGCGGCTCGGGTCGCCGTAGAGCGCGGCTGTCTGGTGTGGGTTCTCGCCGTAGCGCAGCGCCTGCGCCTTCGGCAGCGAGACAGTGAACGTCTCCGGTAAGGGCGCAGCATGCTGCGCCCCTACGCCATCGCCCAAATTGAAGTAGTCGGCAATCGCGGCGTCGTAGTCGGCGGTGTGGGCGAACGCTTCGCCCGCGAGCCGCCGCCGCGTGGCGAGCCCGAGGTGCGCGTCGTTCGCCTCTAGCTCCTCGGCCACTGCGTCGTACTGCCCCGCGCTCGTCACGACGCCGACGAAGAAGTAGTTCTTCGCCCCGGCCCGGATCATCGTCGGCCCGCCGATGTCGACGTTCTCGATGGCTTCGGCGTCGGTGACACCCTCGCGGGCAACCGTCTGCGCGAACGGGTAGAGGTTGACGACGACGAGGTCGATGGGGGCGATCCCGTGCTCGGCGAGTTGGGCGAGGTCGTCGGCGTCATTGCGTCGGGCGAGGAGGCCGGCGTGGACCTTCGGGTGGAGCGTCTTCACGCGGCCGTCGAGGAGTTCGGGCGAGGCCGTGACCTCGGCCACGTCGCGGACGGTGAGTCCGGCGTCGCGCAGCGCCCGCGCCGTCCCGCCGGTCGAAACGAGTTCGACGCCGAGCGCGGCGAGGCGCTGCGCGAAGGCGGCGAGGCCGGTCTTGTCGCTGACGGAGAGGAGGGCGCGGCGGACGGGGTAGCGGTCGTCGGGCGGCGGCAGGTCTTTCGTCTGGATCATGGCGGGGCGGGGCGGTGCCGAGCGCGAGGCCCGGGGTTACGGAGTATCGGAATCGATGATGACGCGGCGGCCGTCGAGACGGACGCGGCCGTCGGCGAAGAGGCGGAGCGCTTCGGGGTAGAGGCGGTGCTCGACGGCGAGCACGCGGGCGGCGAGCGTTTCTGGCGTGTCGTCGGCGTGGACGGGCACGGGCTCTTGCAGCACGATCGGCCCGGTGTCGTACGCCTCGTCGACGAGGTGGACCGTCGCGCCGCTCCACTTCACGCCGTAGTCGAGGGCGGCTTCGTGGACGCGGCGGCCGTAGAACCCGGCCCCGCCGAACGCCGGTAGGAGGGACGGGTGGATGTTGAGTATCCGGTGCCGAAACGCGCGCACGACGGCCGCCGGCACGTGCTTGAGGTAGCCCGCGAGCGCGACGAAGTCGACGCCGTGATCGCGCAGCGCCGCCAGCAACGCCTCGCCGAACGCCTCGCTCCCGTCGAACTCCTTCGGCCGGACGACGACGCTCGGGACGCCGTGCCGTGCCGCCCGATCCAACACCCCGATCCCGTCGCGGTCCGTCACGACGAGCGCCACCTCGGCGCGGAGCGTGCCCGCGTCCACCGCGTCGAGGATGGCCTGCACGTTCGAGCCGCCGCCCGAGGCGAAGGCGGCGAGGCGCAAGCCATTCGCTGATTGGGTGATTGTGTGATTGGGTGATTGGGGCACAGGGCGCGAGGTCATAGTCAATCAGCCAATCGGTGAATTACCCAATCAATCAATGGACCGGGGGCGCCGGTGCCAGAGCGCTTGGCCGAGCACGCCGAGGACGAGCAGGAGCGTGAGCCCGTTGGCGAGCACGATGGGGAGGTCGCGGATCAGCACGCCGTAGACCAGCCAGAGCGTGATACCGACGGCGAAGAGGCTGTACATCCCGAGCGAGAGGTCCGCCGATGAGCGGCTGCGCCACGTCTTGACCACCTGCGGCACGAAGGACGCGGTCGTGAACGCGGCAGCGATGAGACCGAGCACGGTGACGGGGTCCATGGCTCAGAGGCGCTGCGTGACCGGGTCGAGCACGGTGAGGCGCGCCGCGTCTCCCTCCACGTCCAGCCGGGCGCGGACGCCGACGGGCAGCGTGCTCTTGGGGTTGAAGTGGCCGTAGACGAGGCCGCGCGCGACGGGGCACGCGAGGTCCGACGTGTAGTGGGCGAGCACGGCGTCGAGCGACAGCGAGGGGCGATTGGGCGGCGGCTCGGCCCCCGTGAACCCGCCGAGGACGAGGCCGCCGAGGCGGTGGAGCACGCCCGCGAGGCGGAGCTGCGCGAGCAGCCGGTCGATCCGGTACGGCGGCTCGCCGACCTCTTCGAGGAACAGGATCGCCCCCGTCAGGTCGGGCAGGTACGGCGTGCCGACGAGCGCCGCGATGAGCGTCAGATTCCCGCCGAGGAGAACGCCCTCGGCGCGACCGGGCTGAACCGCGTCGAGCCGCTCGCCGCCGGGACCGTGGATCTCGACGGGCGCGTCGCCATCGGCCAGCCGCCAGAATTGCGCTTCGCTCTCGGGGTCGAGGTCGGGCCAGTCGGAGGCGACCATCGGGCCGCTGAGACCGGGGAGTCCTGCTTTCGTGTAGAGCGCGAGGTGGAGCGCCGTGATATCGCTGTAGCCGACGATGAGCTTGGGGTGCGCCCGCGCGGCGGCGTAGTCGAGGTCGGGAAGGAGGCGGAGGACGCCGTAGCCGCCGCGTACGCAGACGATCGCGTCGAGGTCGTCGCGGCGGAGGAGGCCGTTGAACTCGGCGAGGCGGTCGGCATCGGGGCCGGCGAGGAAGCCATGCTCGGCGAACGTCGGGCGGGGCGTTTCGACGCGGAGCCCGCGGGCGCGGAGGGCGTCGAGGCCGGCGCGGTAGCGGGCGTCGTCGAGCGGGGCGCTCGCGGGGGCGGCGACGGCGATGCGACCGGTGCGGCGGAGCGGGGGCGGCGTGGGCACGGGAGGGGGCGCGGTGGGAGATGGGCCGCTCGGCCACGGCAGGAGGCCGGGTCGCGACGGCGCGAGGAAGATAGAATCCTCGCCGTAAAGTCTGCGTGAAAGGGCCCCCTTCCGCTCGCTATCTTCGCGCTTTTCGTCCTCCATCCCGTCCCACGCTGCATGACCCGCTCCCTCCTCGCCGCCGCTGTCCTCCTCCTCACCTTCGCCGGCTGTGACTCTGACGACCCCGCCGATCCGTTCGACCCCGACGGCGTCGATTACGGCGCGATCGAGACCCCACAGTTCGCCCGCGATGTGCAGCCGCTCCTCACCGCGCGCTGCGCCGACTGCCACGGCGGAGCCGATGCCGCCGCCGGACTCGACGTGACCTCGTGGGCGTCGCTCATCGCGGGCTCCGACGCGGGCGAGGCACTCATCGCCTTCGACCCGGACAACAGTGTGATGATCGAACTGATGACGAAACTGCCCGAGAGTCACCCGGCCTATGCCGCGCACCGCCTCCGCGACGCCGAGGTCGCGTTTCTCCGCCGGTGGATCGAGCAGGGCGCCCGCAGCGACGACGGCGCCGTGCCCTTCGCGGGCGTCGGCGGCGGGCGGCTCTACGTCAGCAACCAGGCCGCCGGGCAGGTCTCCATCATTGACGTCGAGCGCCTCGTCGTCGCGCGGACCGTGTCGTTCGCGGCCTACGGCGGGCCGATGGAGACGAACCCGCACGACACCGACGTCGAGCCCGACGGGAGCGCGTGGTACGTCTCGCTCATCAACGCGAACCGCGTGCTGAAGTACGACGCGTCCACGAACGAAGTCATCGGCGAAGCCCTCCTCGGCAGCACGTTCAAGCCGGGCATGCTCGCGCTCAACCCCGCGGACGGGCGGCTCTACGCCGGCCGCTCGTTCAGCGACCTCTCCGGCGGCGAGAGCATCTTCGCGGTGGAGCGCGCGGGGATGACTGCTACCGAAGTCCCCATCCCCTACACCCGCCCGCACCCCATCGCCGTCACGAACGGCGGCGGCTTCCTCCTCTCGGGCAGCCTCGCCGACAACGAGATCGCCGCGTTCGACCTCTCCGACGCGAGCGACATCGAACTCGCCGACCTGCTCACCGTCGCGGGCCAGCCGAAGGCGTTCGTGCACTACGCCGTCTCGCCCGTCGGCGGCGTCGCCGTGCTCACGTCGCAGCTCTCGCGCGAGCTGTACTTCCTCGACATCTCCGACCCCACGAATCTCCGCATCCTCAGCGTGGTCGAGGTCGGCGACCAGCCGTGGCACCCGACGTACAGCCCCGACGGCCGGACGGTCTACGTCCCGAACCGACTGTCGAACACTGTCTCCGTCATCGACGCGACGAACCCCGCGAACCCGACCGTGACAGCGACCATCTCCGATCCTGCGTTCTCGATGCCGCACGGCAGCGCGATCACACGCGACGGCCGCCTGCTCTTCGTGTCGAGCCGGAATCAGGAGGGCGGCTACACTCCGCGCTACCCGTTCGGCGACAACGCGCTCGTCGGGACCGTCGCCGTGATCGACACGCAGACGAACACCGTCGTCAAAGTGCTCGAAGTGGAGGAGTTCGCCTCGGGCATGTCGATCTATCAGCCCTGATGGACGCGGTCTCGATGCCCCGGCTCAAAGTCCGCTGCATCGCCGATGCCGACGAGGCGTGGACGGCGATCCGGCTCGGCGCCGATGCGCTCGGGCTCGTCTCGGCGATGCCGAGCGGGCCGGGCGTGATCGACGAGGCACAGATCGCGGCCGTCGCCGCGGTCGTGCCGCCCCCGGTCGCGACGTTTCTGCTGACGAGTGCGCAGGACGCGGACGCGATCGTCGAGCAGCAGCGCTGCTGCCGGACGAACACGCTGCAACTCTGCGATGCGCTCCCCGAGGGCGACCACGCCCGCCTACGCGCCGCCCTTCCTGGCATCGCGCTCGTCCAGGTCATCCACGTCGAAGGCGAGGCGTCGGTGGACGAAGCGCTTGCCGTCGCGCCCCACGTCGACGCGCTGCTCCTCGACTCCGGCCGGCCGAGCGCGGCGACGAAAGAACTCGGTGGGACCGGGCGGACGCACGATTGGACGCTCAGCCGCACGATCCGCGAGCGCGCCTCCGTGCCCGTCTTCCTCGCCGGTGGTCTCCGCGTTGAGAACGTCGCCGACGCTGTCCGACAGGTCCGGCCGTTCGGCGTCGACCTGTGCTCGGGCGTCCGCACCGATGGGCGACTCGACGCAGCGAAGTTGGCCCGATTCGTCGCCGCCCTGCGGTCCGTGCCGGCGGATTGACGCGGATTCCATCGCCGCCGCCGAACCTTCCCCGCTCGTCGGCGATTGACGTGCCGACTGCCGACATTGTTTACCGGCCCCGCGCAGACGCAGTATGCTGCGACTCTACGCCTACTCCACTGCTTTCTCTTCCAGCCCCTCGCTATGAACGTCACCACCTCCACGCAACCCCTCGACGCACTCGACGCCGACCTCCTCGTGCTGTTCGTCCCCGCCGGGACCGAGCCCAGCAGCCTGCCCGACGCGTTCGGGCCAGGGCTCGACCAGGCGGCGGCGGACGCGGCCACGTCCAAGGAGACCGTGCTGTTTTATCCCACGAAGGGCGCAGCGCAGCGTGTCGCCGTGATCGGGCTGAGCGAGGACGGTGACGAGGGCGAGCGGCTCCGCACGGCCGCCGCGCAGGCCGCCGCGACGGCGCAGAAGCTGAAGGCCGACGCCGTCGCGCTCGCGCTTCCCGATGGGGCCGAGGCCGCGTCCGCCGCCGCGCTCGCCGAAGGCTTCGTCCTCGGCAGCTACCAGTTCCTCGACTACAAAACCGGCAGCGACGCGCCGCACGCCGTCGCTGGTTTGACCGTCCGCGTGGCGGGCGATGACGCAGCGGAAGCGGTCGAGGCCGCGCACATCCGCGCCGAGGCGGCGTGCTTCGCCCGCGACCTCGTCAACCTCTCGCCCCACGACAAAACGCCGACGCTCCTCGCCGAGCGGGCCGAGCGGATGGCGGCCGAGGTCGGGCTCCGCGCCGAGGTATGGGACAAGGCCCGTGTCGAGAAAGAAAACATGGGCGGCCTGCTCGCCGTCAACCGGGGCAGCCAGGACCCGCCCGTCTTCATCACGCTCGAACACAATCCTGCCGACGCGAAGAACGCACAACCCATCGTGCTCGTCGGCAAAGCCGTCGTGTTCGACACCGGCGGCCTCTCGCTCAAGCCGACGAAGGGGTCGATGGACCACATGAAAGCCGACATGGCGGGCGGCGCGGCCGTGATCGGGGCGATGATGGCCGTCGCCCGGCTCGGTCTGCCGCTCTGGGTCGTCGCCCTCATTCCGTCCACCGACAACCGGCCGGGTGAGACGGCCTACGTCCCCGGTGACGTCGTGACGATGCGCTCCGGCTCGACGGTCGAGGTCCTCAACACCGACGCCGAGGGCCGGATGATTCTCGCCGACGCGCTCGACGTGGCGAAGCAGTACGATCCCGAGCTCGCCGTGAGCGTCGCCACGCTGACGGGCGCGCAGGTCGTCGCGCTCGGCTCGCGCGTCGCTGCCGTGCTGACGAGCGAGGGTGATGGGGCCGCCGAGCGCCTCGCCGCGTTCGACGCCGCCGGTCGCCGCACGGGCGAGTGGGTCGCGCCCCTCCCGATGTTCGCGCACTACGCCGAGCAGCTCAAGAGCGACGTGGCCGATCAGAAGAACATCGGCGGGAGCGAGGCCGGCACGGTGACGGCCGCCAAATTCCTGGAGCACTTCACGCGGACCGACGGCGAGGCGGCCTATCCGTGGGTCCACGTCGACATCGCCGGGCCGGCCTTCCTCGACAGCCCGCAGCCGTACCGGCCGAAGGGCGGCAGCGGCTTCGGCGTCCGCCTCCTCACCGACCTCCTGCAGCGCCGCGCCGAACAATGAACCGCCCTCGCCTTGCCCTCACCCTCGGCGATCCCAACGGGATCGGCCCCGAGGTCGTGCTCAAAACGCTCGCGGACGCTGACCTCCGCGCTCGCATCGAGCCCATCGTCGTCGGCTCGGAGGCCGTGCTGCGGACGCACGCGGCGAAGCTCGGGCTCGAAGACGTGCTCGACGGGCTGACCGTGTGGGAGGTCGCGCCGAACGTCGACATCGAGGTCGAGTGGGGGCAGACGACGTTCCGCGCCGGGCGGATCGCGATGCGCGCCGTCGAGCGCGCCGTCGACGCGTGCCTCGCCGGGGAGGCTGATGCCGTCGTGACGGCGCCGATCTCGAAGGAGGCCATCGCGCTCGCGGGCTACGACGTCCCCGGCCACACCGAGTTCATCGCCGCGCGGACACACGCCGATGGCTACACGATGATGCTCGTCAGCGGCGGCCTCCGCGTCGCCCTCGTCACGACGCACCTCCCCGTCCGCGCCGTCGCCGACGCCGTCACCGGTGCCGCGATCCTCGACAAAGTCCGCATCCTCGACGCGAGCCTCCGCCGCGACTTCGGCATCGCGTCGCCGAGGATCGCCGTGCTCGGGCTGAACCCGCACGCGGGCGACGGCGGCGTGATCGGGACCGAGGACCGAGACGTGATCGGCCCCGCGCTCGCGATGGCCCACGCCGACGGCTACGACGTGGCTGGCCCGTTCCCGGCCGACGCCTTTTTCGGCCGGCGCGGCTACGAGCGCCACGATGCCGTCCTTGCGATGTACCACGATCAGGGCCTCGCCCCGTTCAAAGCGCTCGCGATGGGCGGCGGGGTGAACTTCACTGCCGGCCTCCCCATCGTCCGCACCTCGCCCGATCACGGCACCGGATTCGACATCGCCGGGCAGGGCGGGGCCGACGCGTCGAGCTTCGGCGAAGCTGTCTGGCTCGCCGCCGAATTCGTGCGGCGCCGGTCGGGCGCTGCTACGTCGTAAGTGTCTAAATAGTTAGGATTTTGCAGGGCGCTTGCTGGGTCGCCTAACCTTGAGGTGTCATGGGCGGCGTCTCCCGCTCACTGCATCATCGTCCGCGCTGATCGTCGTCCGCGCTGGCATCAAGCACGGCTATGTCCATAGGCTGCTGTTGGGGCGGTATCGGAGTGGCAGGCTCGGACGGGAAGCGGAGCGCGCGTGACGGCGGACCGAGGGAAGAAGGGTGGAAGGTGGGCGTGGTCTGGAGGGGTGCGTTCAGAGTAGAATAGAGTGCGGAATATGTAACGGCAAACAAAGGGCACGCGGGGGTATAAGCTTGAGGCTCAGCGTTGCGGTGCCGTGAGATACCGGCGGGAGAGAGGTTCTCTCTAGCACGTTGATCCAGAGGTGCGACATCATTTCCGTCTGATGGTGGTGGAGGTAGAAAGGGGAGGGGGTTTGTTTACACGAGCGGCGACCCCCCGCGTCACGATGTGCAGGGGGCCGAGACTTTTAGTTCGATGTTCAGCGACCCTTGCACCCTCTCCCGGTTACACCTATGCGTACACCATTACGAACCGTTTCTGACGTGACTTGCCGAAGCCTCGCGCTCCGAGTGGCGTCCCTCCTCCTGCTTCTCCTCACGCTTTCCGCCTCGACGGCGACGGCAAGCGTCACGTGTACGCCCGCGACGCGGTCGGCCCTCATGCAGCACTCCGTCGTGAACGGGAATATGGCGACGCTCGTCGTTCCTGCCGGGACGTGCCCCGTCACGGTGAGCTTCAGTGCCTATGCGCTCCCCAGCGGCCAGAAGCTGCCGTTCGAAGAGCAAGTGCTCGTCGACAACGTGACGTCCGTATATGGGCCGGGCACGTACCACCTGACCGTCGACGCGCCGGAGACCTGCGCCTACCAGACGGACCTCTACCTCGGGGAGGTCATCGCCCCCCTCACCTCGGGTGCGCACCATAACCACTACGGGACCAACTACCTCCTCCGCTACGACTTGGTCAACCTCGGCCAGCCTTGCGGCACGCCCACCGGCGAGTGCACCAACGTAGACTTCGAGCGGGACCCGCACGGCAATCGGCTGCACAGGGGGCGCGTCATCGACAACGAGTACGCGAGCATCGGGCTGACCATCTCCGAGATCAGCGGCAAGAAGCTCCTCATCTTCGACACGGCGAACCCGACCGGTGGCGACACCGACCTTCGGACGCCCGGCAGCGGCGTTGGCAACACCACGGCGCTGGGCAACGTGCTCATCATCTCCGAAGACGGCGACGAATCCGATCCGGACGACGACGTGAACGGTGGGACGATGGTCTTCGAGTTCGCGCAGAGCGTGGATGTCCAGCAAGTCAACCTCCTCGACATCGACACGAACGAGGCGGCCACCGTGCGGGCCTATGGACCCGGCGGCGCGCTCATCACGACGGTGAATGCCATCAACCGGGGCAACAACTCGTTCCAGAGCGTCATCGTCAACGCCGAAGGCGTTCGCCGTCTCGAAGTCGAGTTTTCGAGCAGCGGCGCGCTCGCCGGCCTCGTGTTCTGCGAGGGCGAGGAGGACATCTGCGAGGCCGACCAGGGCCCGCCGGAGGTCACATACGCCTTCCAGGAAGACCGCTACGTCCTCCTCACGGTCACCGACGACACCGGCATCGCTTCGATCGACATTGAGCTTACAGACACTGCTGATAGTACGGCGACTCCCAACCTCGAGCTCGTCGAGAGCAACTTCACGCCGGGTGCGATGACGGCGACGTTCCGCTACCGCCTCATCAACTTCACGCAGAACACGTTCGTCCGCGTCGTCGCCACCGACCTCTGCGATCAGCGGCAGTGCCCGGACACG
>JBDUXZ010000032.1 GCA_039944855.1 Rhodothermales bacterium
CACACGCCGTTCTTCAAGGGGTACCGGCCGCAGTTCTACTTCCGCACGACGGACGTGACGGGGGACATCGAGCTGCCGGAGGGGGTGGAGATGGTGATGCCGGGGGACAACACGCAGTTCAAGGTGAAGCTGATCGTGCCGGTGGCGATGGAGCAGGGGCTGCGCTTCGCGATCCGCGAGGGCGGCCGGACGGTGGGCGCCGGTGTCGTCACCAACATCCTCGACTAACAAACTGTGAGTTCCGAGTGACGAACGACGAGTGGGAGCAACACTCGTCCTTCGTCGCTCGTCATTCGGGACTCGCCCACACGGGCGTAGCTCAATTGGCAGAGCAGCGGTCTCCAAAACCGCAGGTTGCAGGTTCGAGTCCTGCCGCCCGTGCTCACGGGTCCACGTGGCCCCACCATTAGCACGCGAACCACGACGCGACATGGCAGACAACAAAGGAGCGGGTTACGTTCAGGAAGTCGTCAAGGAGATGAACAAGGTGCACTGGCCGAAGCAGAAGGAGCTCGTCAGCAACACCAGCCTGACGCTCATCGCCTCGTTCATCCTCGCGCTGTTCATCTTTTTCGCAGACAAGGGGATCAGTCAGATCCTCCAGTTCATCTACGGCTAGCCGTCGGCTAGGCCCGACCGGCTCGGCCGCGCGGTTGAGCGGTGCGCTCCCACGATTATTGGCGAAGGACAGGAATTATGGCTAAGAAGACGCAGGAAGGAATCCGTAAGTGGTACGTGCTACGGACGTTTTCCGGCCACGAGAAGAAGGTCAAGGAAGCGATTCAGAACGAACTCGAACTCAAGGGCTTTCAGGACCGCATTAGCGAAGTCCTGATCCCGACGGAGACCGTGTTCGAGATGCGCGGCGGCAAGAAGCGCACGCGTGAGAAGACATTCTTCCCCGGCTACCTCCTCGTCGAAGCATACCTCGATCCGTACCTCAGCGATATCCTCTCGGCGCTCCCGTCCGTCATCGGCTTCCTCACGACGGGCGACGAGCCGACCCCGCTCCGCCCCGACGAGGTGAATCGCATTCTCGGCCGCGTCGAGGAAACGGCGGCCGCGGGCGAGCAGCCCGAGATGCCGTTCAAGTCGGGCGACGCCGTGAAGGTCGTCGACGGCCCGTTCAACAACTTCTCCGGGTTCGTCGAAGAGGTGTACCCGGACAAGATGAAGGTCCGCGTGATGGTCTCCATCTTCGGCCGCAAGACCCCGCTCGAGCTCGATTACCTCCAGGTCGAGCACGAGGCCTAGCCCAAATGTTCCATGCGCCGTGAAGCCTCGGCGAAGCGGAAACCAGGCGGCCGTTCGTCCTTAGACATGGGCTCGGCTGCGTTTTACCACCCTTAAGATTAGCGCGGGAGCCGCTCGGCCTTACAGCCCCGGCGTTTGCACCGCACACCGACTATGGCAAAGAAAATAGACGGCTTTATCAAGCTGCAGATCAAGGCAGGCCAGGCGAGCCCGGCGCCGCCGATCGGCCCGGCCCTCGGCCAAAAGGGCGTCAACATCATGGAGTTCTGCAAGGCGTTCAACGCGCAGACGCAGGACCGGATGGGCCTCGTCCTCCCCGTGGTCATCACGGTGTTCGCCGATAAGAGCTTCAACTTCATCGTCAAGAGCCCGCCCGCGGCTGTGCTCCTGAAGCAGGCGGCGAACCTCCAGAAAGGCGCCGCCGACCCGCTTCGTGAGAAGGTCGGGAAGGTCACGTGGGACCAGTGCAAGGAAATCGCCGAGCGCAAGATGGAAGACCTCAACGCGCACACGGTCGATCAGGCTGCGCATATGATCGCCGGCACGGCCCGCTCGATGGGCATCACCGTCGACGGCATCCCGGCTTAGGAATCGAAGAATCGGAGAGTCAATGGGTCGATGATCTTCGGCTCGTCGGCTCCTCGTCTCACACCCACTGCGGGAGCCGGCTTCGCGTCGGCGTTCGTACCGCACAGCATCCATACGCATGGCTAAGAAAGGAAAGCGCTATCGCGACGCGCAGAAGCTGATCAGCGAGGCGGCCGACGGCAACGGCGGCACGTTCTCGATCGAGGAGGCCGCAGGCCTCATCAAGAAGACGGCGAAGGCGAAGTTCGACGAGTCCGTCGACATTGACCTCCGGCTCGGCGTCGACCCCCGGCACGCGGACCAGATGGTGCGCGGCTCGGTGGCCCTCCCGCACGGGACCGGCAAGACCGTCCGCGTGCTCGTCCTCGCGGAGGACGGTCGTCAGCAGGAGGCGCTCAGCGCCGGGGCTGACCTCGCCGGGCTCGACGACTACGTCGAGAAGATCCAGAACGAGGGCTTCCTCGACTTCGATGTCCTCATCGCCACGCCGAGCGTGATGCCGAAGATCGGCCGGCTCGGCCGCGTCCTCGGTCCCCGTGGGCTCATGCCGAACCCGAAGAGCGGGACGGTCACGAACGACATCGCCGAGGCCGTCACGGCCGTGAAGGCGGGTCGGATCGAGTTCCGCGTCGACAAGTTCGGCAACCTCCACACGTCGATCGGGAAGTCGTCGTTCTCCGAGGAGCAGATCAAGGAGAACGCCGAGGCCTTCGTCAAGGAGATCCTCCGGCTGCGGCCGGCCTCCGCGAAAGGCGTCTACATGCGCTCGATCACGCTCTCGACCACGATGGGACCGCCCGTGCCGGTGGACCGCAACGCCGCCGTTGGCTCGGCGCGATAACTCCCTCCCGGCACACGAACCCTCAGACTTGCTGAATCATGGCACTTACGAAAGCACAGAAGCAGGACGCGGTCGCGGCGATTGCGGAAGACCTCCAGAGCGTCAACACCGTCTACCTCACCGACTATGCGGGCCTCAGCGTCGAGCAGGCGAACAACTTGCGCAGCGCCTTTTTCAAGGCCGACGTCCGGTTCAAGGTCCTGAAGAACACGCTCCTCCGTCGCGCGATGGACGGGCTCGACATCGACTACTCGGAGCTCTACGACCAACTCCACGGCCCGACGGCCGTCGCCTTCACGAATGATCCCGCCACCCCGGCCAAGGTCATCAAGAAGTTTACCGAAGGAGACCTCACGCTCCCGCGTCTCAAAGGCGCGTACGTGGACGGAGCGTTCTTCGGCCCCGATGCCCTCGAACAACTCGCCGCGCTGAAGAGCAAGGACGAGCTCGTCGCGGACATCATCGGCCTCCTCCTGTCTCCGATGACGAACGTGGTCGGCGCCCTTCAGGCGCAGGGCTCGAACCTCGTCGGCGCGATCAAGACGATCGCCGAGCGCGAGGAAGCGTAACGACTATCGGACGGCGGGGGCTCGCGCCCCGCGGCGTTCGTGATAAGTACCTCATCATCCCTTAATCAGCGGCGCAGCTTCCGACTCTCTGAGTCTTCGGGCGTAGACCGCCGCAGGAAACCCCACTACCATGGCAGATATCAAAGAACTCGCAGAGCAGCTGGTCAACCTCACCATCAAAGAGGCGAGCGAGCTCGCTCAGGTCCTCGAAGACGAGTACGGCATCAAGCCGGCCGCTGCGGCCGTCGCGATGGCCGCCGGCCCCGCCGGTGGTGATGGCGCCGCTGCCGAGGAGCAGACGGAGTTCGACGTGATCCTCAAAGGCATCGGCGGCAACAAGATCGCCGTCATCAAAGAGGTCCGCGGCATCACCGGGCTCGGTCTCAAAGAGGCCAAAGAGCTCGTCGACGGCGCGCCCAACGCCATCAAGGAAGGCGTGTCGAAGGCCGAGGCCGACGACATCAAGGGCAAGCTCGAAGGCGCCGGCGCCGAAGTCGAGCTCAAGTAAGCAGTCCCTCGCGCATCGCGCGTAGGCTTTAGCCCGCCGCCCGCTTCTGTCGCCTTCGTGCGGCGGGGCGGGCGGTGGGGCGAGCCGGCTTACCCGGAACGAGGCGTTCTCGCCTCACGGTGGGGGCCGGCTTTCGCCGCTTGGTATCCAGAGCGGCGAGCACTAGAAATGCCGGTGTAGACCGGTCCAGGCCCGGAACCCGAGCAGGCACCTCGCGTTGCCGTCGGTCCATTTGGCCCAATTTTTTCGGCAGCTATCAACTCATCGGGGCGTACGTTGAGCAAAAACAGCACGAACGGGAGAGCCACCGCCACCACCCGCCAACGAAAAGAACTGCCCGCGACCGAGACCGGTCGCCTCACCTTTGCCGACATCCAGCCCGTGCTGGAGTACCCCGACTTCCTCGGGGTTCAGCTCCAGAGCTTCGCGGACTTCGCGCAGGCCGACGTCGCGCCCGAAGAGCGCGACCCCTCGAAGGGTCTCCAGGGCGTCTTCCTGGAGCACTTCCCCATCACCGACAGCCGCGAGCGCTACACGCTCGAGTTCCTGCACTACGAGCTCGACGCGCCGAAGCACTCCGTCGAAGAGTGCATCGCGCAGGGCTTGAGCTTTGCCGTGCCGCTCAAGGCGAAGCTGCGGCTCTCGTCGAAGGAGGACGAGGACGAGGACGAACCGGAAGAGGCCGTCCAGCAGGATGTCTACCTCGGCAACCTCCCGTTCATGACGGAGCAGGGGACGTTCGTGATCAACGGCGCCGAGCGCGTCGTGGTCTCGCAGCTCCACCGTTCGCCGGGCGTCTTCTTCGGCCAGAACATCCATCCCAACGGCACCGAGCTCTATCAGGCCCGCGTGATCCCGTTCCGTGGCTCGTGGATCGAGTTCTCGACCGACGTGTCGAACGTGATGTGGGCGTACATCGACCGGAAGAAGAAGCTGCCGGTCACGACGCTCCTCCGCGCCCTCGGCTACTCGTCGAACGAGGAGATCGTCCGGCTCTTCGACCTCGCCGACACGATCGCGACGACGAACAAGCGCGACTTCGGGAAGGAAGGCGTAGGCCGCACGCTCGCCGCGAGCGTCACCGTCGAGCGCGTCGAAGAGATCGTCGACGAGGACACGGGCGAGGTGATCGAGGAAGTTCGGGAGCGCGAAGTGCTCTTCCCCGCCGAGCACGTGCTCGAAGAGGACGACTACGGCATGCTCAAGGAGGCCGGCATCGAGCAGGTCTTCGTCCGCAAGGAAGAGGAGGAGGACTTCGACAAGGCGACCCTCCTCAACACGCTTAAGAAGGACCCGACGCACTCCGAGGAGGAGGCGCTCGAGTACCTCTACATCCAGCTCCGCGGCTCCGAGCCGCCGGACGTCGAGACCGCCCGCGGCGTGCTCGACCGGCTGTTCTTCTCCGAGAAGCGCTACGACCTCGGCGATGTCGGCCGCTACCGCATCAACCAGCGGCTGAACCTGCCGAAGGACCGCGACGACGTTACGCTGACCCGCGACGACATCATCGCGATCGTGAAAGAGCTCATCGCGCTCCAGAACGGCAAGAGCCACGTCGACGACATCGACCACCTCGGCAACCGCCGCGTGCGGACGGTCGGGGAGCAGCTCCAGAGCCAGTTCTCGCTCGGCCTCGCGCGGATGGCGCGGACGATTAAGGAGCGGATGAACCTTCGCGACGCCGACAAATTCACGCCGCAGGACCTCGTGAACGCGCGGACCGTCTCGTCGGTCATCAACACGTTCTTCGGGACGAACCAGCTCTCGCAGTTCATGGACCAGACGAACCCGCTCGCCGAGCTGACGCACAAGCGTCGGATGTCGGCGCTCGGGCCCGGTGGTCTGACCCGCGAGCGCGCCGGCTTCGAGGTGCGTGACGTTCACTACACGCACTACGGTCGGCTCTGCCCGATCGAGACGCCGGAAGGCCCGAACATCGGCCTTATCTCGTCGCTCTGCGTGCACGGCGTCATCAACGACTTCGGCTTCATCGAGACCCCGTACCGCGTCGTCAAAGACGGCGTCGTGACGCAGGAGATCGAGTACCTCTCGGCTGAGGACGAGGACCGCGTCATCATCGCGCAGGCGAACGCTCCGCTGACCGACGACGGCACGTTCGAGAACGAGTTCGTCCGGTGCCGCCAGCGCGGCGACTTCCCGCTGATGCGGCCGGACGAGATCGACTACATGGACATCTCGCCGAACCAGATCATCTCGCCCGCCGCGAGCATGATCCCGTTCCTCGAGCACGATGACGCCAACCGCGCGCTCATGGGCTCGAACATGCAGCGGCAGGCGGTCCCGCTCCTCCGCCCGGAGAGCCCGATCGTCGGCACCGGTCTCGAAGGCCGCGCCGCGAGGGATTCCCGCGCGCTCGTCGTCGCCGAAGCCGACGGTGTGATCGAGCAGGTCGACGCCAACCGCATCATCGTCCGCTACGACGAAGGGGAGGACGAGACGGCGCTCGCGTTCGAAGAGCCCGTCCGCGTCTACAACCTCGTCAAGTTCCGCCGGACGAACCAGGACACGGCGATCAACCAGAAGCCGCTCGTCCACGCCGGCCAGCGCGTCAGCAAAGGCGACGTGCTCGCCGACGGCTGCGCCACGCAGAAGGGCGAGCTCGCGCTCGGCAAGAACGTGCTCGTCGCGTTCATGCCGTGGAAGGGCTACAACTTCGAGGACGCGATTGTCATCTCGGAGCGCGTCGTGAAGGACGACGTGTTCACCTCGGTTCACATCGAGGAGTTCGAGCACCAGGTCCGCGACACGAAGCGCGGCGAAGAGGAGCTCACGCGGGAGATCCCAAACGTCTCCGAGGAAGCCACGCGCGACCTCGACGAGCGCGGCATCATCCGAATCGGCGCCGAAGTCGGCCCCGGCGACATCATCGTCGGCAAGATCACGCCGAAGGGCGAGACCGACCCGACGCCGGAAGAGAAGCTCCTCCGCGCCATCTTCGGCGACAAGGCCGGCGACGTGAAGGACGCCTCGCTCAAGGCCAAGCCGGGGATGAAGGGCGTCGTGATCAACACGCAGCTCTTCAGCCGCCGCAAGGCCGACCCGGCCACGAAGAAGGCCGAAGAGGCCCGCCTCGAGCAGATCGAGAACCAGATCGCCCGCGACGTGGCCGAGCTGAACGAGCGGTTCTACGAGCGATTCTTCGAGCTCGCCCACAACGAAACCTCGGGCGGCGTCGAGCTGCGCGACGGGAGCGTCGTGGTCAGCGAGGGCGGCAAGGTCACGAAGAAGTCGTTTGAAGAAGTGCAGCCGTCGGAGCTCAAGATCCGGCAGGAGTTCACCAAGGACGACGAGAAGAACGAGCAGATCGCCCGCCTCCTCTCGAACTACCAGCGCCGCCACGCGGACGTGACCGGCCTCGCCAAGCGCGAGCAGTACCGCATCCAGATGGGCGACGAGCTGCCGCCCGGCATCGTCCAGCTCGCTAAGGTCTACATCGCCAAGAAGCGCAAGCTTCAGGTCGGTGACAAGATGGCCGGCCGCCACGGCAACAAGGGCGTCGTCGCCCGGATCGTGCCCGTCGAGGACATGCCGTTCCTCGAAGACGGGACGCCGGTGGACATCGCGCTCAACCCGCTCGGCGTGCCCTCCCGTATGAACCTCGGGCAGATCTTCGAGACCCTCCTCGGGTGGGCCGGCGATAAGCTCGGTGTGAAGTACGCCACGCCCGCCTTTGACGGCGCGACGATGGACGACATCTCCGCCGAGCTCGAAGCCGCCGGATTGCCGACGGACGGCCGTGCGCAGCTCTACGACGGCCGTTCCGGCGAGCCGTTCGACCAGCTGACGACGGTCGGGCAGATCTATATGCTCAAGCTCTCGCACCTCGTCGAGGACAAGATCCACGCCCGGAGCATCGGGCCGTACAGCCTCATCACCCAGCAGCCGCTCGGTGGGAAGGCGCAGTTCGGCGGCCAGCGCTTCGGCGAGATGGAGGTGTGGGCGCTCTACGCCTACGGCGCCTCCGCCGTCCTCCGCGAGCTCCTCACCGTCAAGTCCGACGACGTGCAGGGCCGCTCGAAGACCTACGAAGCCATCGTCAAGGGCGACACGCTCCCCGAGCCGGGCATCCCCGAGAGCTTCAACGTGCTCGTCCGCGAGCTCCAGGGCCTCGGCCTCGAAGTCCAGCTCGACTAATCGGCATGCCACCCTGCGGTGGGCGCGCGGCCGCGCGCCCACCGCAACCGGTATCATCTTTATAGCTCCCGATACAACACATGGCATACGGAACCACGCAAGTACCCCCCCGCAAAGGTGGCATCTCCTCCATCACCGTCAGCCTCTCCTCGCCGGAAGCCATCCTCGAGCGGAGCCATGGTGAGGTCCTCAAGCCCGAGACGATCAACTACCGCTCGTTCAAGCCCGAGAAAGACGGGCTGTTCTGCGAGAAGATCTTCGGCCCCGTCAAGGACTGGGAGTGCCACTGCGGCAAGTACAAAGGCATCCGCTACAAAGGCATCATCTGCGACCGATGCGGCGTCGAGGTGACGCAGAAGAAGGTCCGCCGTGAGCGCATGGGGCACATTACGCTCAGCGTGCCCGTCGTCCACATCTGGTACTTCAAGAGCGTCCCGAACAAGATCGGGCACCTGCTCGGGATGAAGTCGAAGGACCTCGAGAAGGTGATCTACTACGAGGCCTACGTCGTCATCCAGCCCGGCTCGGCCGGTGGTCTCGGCGTCGAGGAAGGGCAGCTGCTGACGGAGGACGAGTATTACGATGTCCTCTACCAGATCCGCGAGGACAACAACCGCCTCCCGGACGAGGACCCCGAGAAGTTCGTCGCCATGATCGGCGGCGAGGCTGTCGAAGAACTGCTCAAGCGGCAGGACCTCCCGCGCCTCTCGCGCGAGCTCCGCTTCCAGGCCAAGACCGAGACGAGCCAGGCCCGCAAGGCCGACGCGCTCAAGCGGCTCGCCGTCGTGGAGAACTTCCGCGAGGCGCACAAGAAGATGGAGAACCGGCCCGAGTGGATGGTGATGAAGGTCATCCCCGTCATCCCGCCGGAGCTCCGCCCGCTCGTCCCGCTCGAAGGCGGGCGCTTCGCCACGAGTGACCTCAACGACCTCTACCGCCGCGTGATCATCCGGAACAACCGGCTGAAGCGGCTGATGGACATCAAGGCCCCCGAGGTCATCCTCCGCAACGAGAAGCGCATGCTTCAGGAAGCGGTGGACTCCCTCTTCGACAACAGCCGGAAGGCCAACGCCGTCCGCTCGGACTCGAACCGCGCGCTGAAGTCGCTGAGCGATATGCTCAAGGGCAAGCAGGGCCGGTTCCGCCAGAACCTCCTCGGCAAGCGCGTCGACTACTCGGGCCGTTCCGTCATCATCGTCGGGCCGGAGCTCGGGCTGCACCAGTGCGGGCTCCCGAAGGAGATGGCCGTCGAGCTCTTCAAGCCGTTCATCATCCGTAAGCTCATCGAGCGCGGCATCGTGAAGACGGTCAAGAGCGCCAAGAAAGTCGTCGACCGTCGGACCGCGGATGTGTTCGACATCCTCGAGAAGGTGATCGAGGGGCACCCGGTGATGCTCAACCGCGCGCCGACGCTCCACCGACTGGGCATCCAGGCGTTCCAGCCCGTCCTCATCGAGGGCAAGGCCATCCGCATCCACCCGCTCGTCACGACGGCGTTCAACGCTGACTTCGACGGCGACCAGATGGCCGTCCACGTCCCGCTCTCCCAGGACGCGATCCTCGAGGCGCAGCTCCTCATGCTGTCCTCGCACAACATCATGAGCCCCTCCAACGGCGACCCGATCGCGGTGCCGTCGCAGGACATGGTGCTCGGGATGTACTACCTCACGAAGTCCCGCGCGGGCCAGAAGGGCGAAGGCATGCGCTTCAGCTCGATCGGCGAAGTGCGGCAGGCGTACGACCAGAACCAGGTCGACCTCCACGCCCGCATCAACCTCCGGCTCGGCCGCGCGATGTGGGACGGCTCGGCGCAGCCCGGCGAGATGATCGAGACGACCGTCGGCAAGGCGATCTTCAACGAGATCGTCCCCGCCGAAGCCGGCTACATCAACGACGTGCTGACGAAGAAGAACCTCCGGGGCATCATCTCGCAGGTCTTCAAGGCCACGGGCTTCGCCAAGACCGCCGCCTTCCTCGACAACGTCAAGGACCTCGGCTTCACGCAGGCCATGCTCGGCGGGCTCAGCTTCTCGCTCGCCGACATCGTCGTGCCCGACGCCAAGCGGACGCTCATCGAGAAGGCCGAGGGCGAGGTCGGCACCGTGCGCGGCCAGTACGAGATGGGCTTCATCACGGACAACGAGCGCTACAACCAGGTGATCGACATCTGGACGCGCACGAACAACAAGATCTCCGACGTCCTCTTCAATACGCTGAAGGAGGACAAGGAAGGCTTCAACGCCATCTACATGATGGCCGACTCCGGCGCTCGTGGCTCGAAAGAGCAGATCCGGCAGCTCGGCGGCATGCGTGGCCTCATGGCGAAGCCGCAGAAGTCGATGTCCGGCTCCGCAGGCGAGATCATCGAGAACCCGATCCTCTCCAACTTCAAGGAGGGGCTCTCCGTCCTCGAGTACTTCATCTCGACGCACGGTGCCCGTAAGGGCCTCGCCGACACCGCGCTCAAGACGGCCGATGCCGGCTACCTCACGCGCCGGCTCGTGGACGTGTCGCAGGACATGACCGTGACCGAGCACGATTGCGGCACGATCCGTGGCATCAAGATCGCCGCGCTCAAGGACAACGAAGACGTCGTCGAGCCCCTCGCCGACCGCATCCTCGGCCGCGTCGCGATTGCCGACGTCCACGACCCGCTCACGGGCGACCTCATCGTGGAAGCGAACGACGTGATCACCGAGGCCGTCGCCGAAGCGATTGCCCAGACTTCCATCGAGGGCGTCGAGATCCGCTCGGTGCTCACGTGCGAAGCCACGCGCGGCGTGTGTGCCCTGTGCTACGGGCGTAACCTCGCGAACGGCCGCCTCGTCGAGCCCGGCGAAGCGATCGGCGTCATCGCCGCGCAGTCGATCGGCGAGCCCGGCACGCAGCTCACGCTCCGCACGTTCCACATCGGTGGTACGGCCAGCCGCATCTCGGCCGAGTCCACGATCCAGTCGAAGTTCGCCGGCAAGGTCTCGTTCGAGAACCTCCGCACGGTCAGCTACGACGGCGGCGACGGCGAGCAGGAGATCGTGCTCTCGCGCCAGGGCGAGATCCGCATCCTCGACCCCAACGACGACAACCGCCAGCTCATCTCGTACCCGATCCCGTACGGCGCCGAAGTCATGACCGCTAACGGGGTGACCATCGAAAAGGGCGAGGTGCTCGCGTCGTGGGACCCGTACAACTCCGTCATCCTCTCCGAGGTCGAGGGCTCGGTCACGTTCCAGGACGTGATCGAAGGCACCACGTTCCGCGAGGAGTCCGACGAGCAGACCGGGTTCAAGGAGAAGGTCATCACCGAAACCCGCGAGCGTAACCTCACGCCCGCCGTCATCATCAAGGCGAAGGGGGGCAAGAAGGAGTACACGATGCCCGTCCGCGCCCGCCTCCAGATCGACCAGGGCGACGACGTGCAGGCCGGGCAGGTGATCGCGAAGATCCCGCGCCAGAGCGCCAAGACGCGCGACATCACGGGCGGTCTGCCGCGCGTGATCGAGCTCTTCGAGGCGCGCCAGCCGACCGACCCCGCTGTGGTCTCCGAGATCGACGGCGTGGTCAGCTTCGGCGGCCGTAAGCGCGGCTCGCAGGAAGTTATCGTGACGAGCCGTGACGGGGCGACGGAGAAGGCCTACCTCGTCTCGCTCTCGAAGCACATGCTCGTCCACGAGAACGACTTCGTCCGCGCGGGCGAGGCCCTCTCCGACGGGCAGATCTCGCCGCAGGACATCCTCGCGATCCAGGGACCCACGGCCGTGCAGGAGTACCTCGTCAACGAGGTCCAGGAGGTCTACCGCCTCCAGGGCGTCGCGATCAACGACAAGCACATCGAGGCGATCGTGCGGCAGATGATGCAGAAGGTCCGCATCACCGACCCGGGCGATACCACGTTCCTCGAAGGCAACCTCGTGGACCGCTTCCAGCTCGAACAGGCGAACGACGAGCTCTACGACCAGTTCGTCGTGACGCTTCCGGGCGACACCCAGCTCGAAATCGGTGGGGTCATCACGCGCCGCCAACTCCGTGAGATCAACTCGGAGATGAAGCGCGAGGACAAAGAGCCCGTCGAGGTCCGCCCGACGGAGCCGGCCGTGGCCGAGAGCGTGCTGCTCGGGATCACGCAGGCCGCGCTCGCGACGGACTCGTTCATCTCCGCCGCCTCGTTCCAGGAGACGACGAAGGTGCTCACCGACGCCGCGATCGGCGCCAAGAGCGACCCGCTCTACGGGCTGAAGGAGAACGTGATCGTCGGGCAGCTCGTCCCGGCGGGTACCGGGCTCCGGCGCTACCGCGACATCGTCGTGGGCTCGAAGAAGGAGCTCGAAGCGCTGCAGGCCGCCGTCAGCGGCACGTCTCGCACGCCGGCCGGCGACGGCAGCACCGCCGTCGAAGCCGGGTTGTAAGCGGCTCGCTCGACAGAAAGACCACCAGCGCCCCGGCTGTCCTCGCGACGGCCGGGGCGCTGTGCTGTTGGAGGTGCGAGGGCTTGGATCAGCGAAGCACGGTGATCCGCTGCGTGGCCTCGACCCCGTCGCCCGTAGCGCGGACGAGGTAGAGCCCGGCCGGGAGCCGCGCCGCGTCGAGGGCGAAGGTATGGGTGCCCATTCCGAGTGGCCCCCTGTAAAGCATTGCCGCCCGCCGTCCGAGCACGTCGTAGACGGTGACTGAGACTTCGGAGGCAGTGGCGAGCGCGAGATTAACCGTGGCTTCTCGGGCAGACGGGTTGGGGAAGACTGACATGGCAGTGATCGAAGGGGAAGCCTCCGTCTCCGCTGCGACTTCGACGGCTTCGAGGTAGCGGACGATGACCATGCGGGTGCCGGAAGTAGAAGCGGAACCTCCTGATGCGACGGCACGCCCGTCGGCGAGAAACGACAGCGCGGAAGCGTAGGAGTACGTCTCGATCTCCGTCGTGGTGACGCCGCCCACACCGAAGGCAGGATCGAGCGCCCCGTCGGGGAGGAGGCGAGCGAGGGCGAGGTGAGCGTCGTGTGAGCCCGCGACGAAGAGCCGCCCGTCCGGCAGGACGGCGAGATCACGTCCGTTATCCAACGGACGTGCTAGGCCTTCCTCACCGAATGAGAGATCCCGTGTTCCTTCGGGGGTGTACCGTAGGAGGTTGAAGGTCACGCTTACGGGGCCGAAATAGCCTCCTACGATGACGCCCCCGTCGGGCTGAAGGTTGACCATCGTCAACTCGTTGATCAAGCTGAGGTGGATCAGTGATCCAAACGCAGCGTCGAGTGAACCGTCGGGCAGAAACCGGTACATCACGCCGTCGGACTCGTCCGTTGTCACCCTTCGAGTTACGGAACCGACAGCGACGGTGCGCCCATCGGGATGTACGGCGAGATCGACTGCGCATCCGGCGAGGCCGGCCGCCGTCAGTCCATCCTCGGAGAACGTGAGATCGGGTGCGCCATCGGGGAGGAGGCGAGCCAGGGCGAGTCCCCCGCCAACTCCGAGGAGGCATCCGCCTGCTACGATCTGGCCTTCCGGCAGGAGTTGGAAAGTCCGAGCCGCGAACGCTGGGAAAAGCATCACGCGTCCCTCTTCTCCAAAGGTGGAGTCAAGCGTGCCGTTGGGTAGGTAACGAGCGGCGGCAAGCCTCGAACTGGTGGCAACGAGCCCCGAACTCGTGCCCAGTGCGAGGAGGCGCCCGTCGGGTTGCAGCGCGAGGTCGTAGACGCAGGCGTCCTCGCCGAACTCCGTTACCACCACCCCGTCTTCGCCGAAGCTGGGGTCGAGCGCGCCCTCGGCGTCGAAGCGGGCGAGGTAGAACCCGCGGCCAGATCGCGTCGTGGCGCACCCGGCCGCCACCGTTCTCCCATCGGGAAGCGTCGCGACCGCAGTGGCCGCGGCGTTGCTCGTGCCGAACCCGCGCGTGGTGACACTACCGTCGCCGCCGAAGCTGGGATCGAGTCTACCGTCGGCGAAAAGTCGCGTGGCGGCGAAGCCGGAGCCACGGGGGAGGGCAGCCGTCCCAGCAACGATCGCACGTCCCGAGGCGACGGCGCTTAATGCCCAGGCGTCGGAGAGGCCCACGTCCCGGAGGCGGCCTTCCTCACCGAAGGTGGGGTCGAGTTCGCCATCAGGGAGGTAGCGTGCGAGCACAGCACCCCCTCCGTTTCCAAGCTCGTGGCCGGCAGCGAGAATCTCGCTGTCCGGTGCTATCGCGAGGGCGTGGGCGTAGCTACTCCCCGAGAACTCCGTCCGCACGGCGCCGCTCTCCCCGAAAGTGGAGTCGAGCGCTCCGTCCTCAGCGAGCCGGACGAGTACGAAGTCTCTTCCGCCTCCGGTGTCAATGACGGAGCCTGCGACGACAATTCGGTCATCGGGCGGTTGGAGGGCGAGGGCATATCCCAGCGTGTACGAGTCTAGGTTGAGGAGCACGCGCCCGTTTGTACCGAAGGTGAGATCGGGACTCCCGTCGTCGAGGAAGCGAACGACGACCAGGGAGCGTCCCCCATGTCCAGCGACGACGATCCGCTCCGCACTGTCAATGGCGATAGCACGCGCCGAACTGTAGGTATCGAACGTGATGGTGACGCGCCCGCCGTCGCCGAAGTCGGGGTCGAGCGTGCCGTCAGGGAGATAGCGCGCTACAGCGAAGCCGCCCCCGCTCGCAGCGATCCCCGCCACGACGATCCGCCCGTCGGGCTGGAGCGCGACGGCATTGGCCTCGGCACCGCCGCCGAAGGGGGTAACAACGAGCCCGTTGTCGCCGAATGTGACGTCCGGTGTTCCATCGATGCCGAACCGGGCGAGAGCGAAGGCCCGTGGACCGCCACCTGACTCTTCTGTCCACCCCACCGCAACGAGGCGACCGTCCGGTTGAAGCGCGATGGCATGGGCTGCTGCCGGATACTCGAAGCCGGCCTCCGCATGACCACCGGTACCGAACGAGGTATCCAACGTGCCTCGAGAATGGAAACGGGCGAGCCCAAACCACGAAGCCGACAGGGATAGGTTGTCGGCGCTGCCCGCAAGGACCACACGGCCGTCAGATTGGACCACGGCCCCCCGCGCTACATTCTTCTCAGCGACTCCGATCCCCTGTGTGACAACGCCGTCCTCGCCGAAGGTAGCGTCGAGCGAGCCGGCTTGACCGTGAGCAGAGGACACGGCTCCGCAGAATGCGAAGCCGACGACAACAAGGAAGGGAAGCATACGCATCGAGTCGAAGGCTGAGTGGACACACAGGGAGGGTAGCCTTCAGCGGGAGCGATGCGGGGTGTGTTGACGAGGGAGCTGTTCGGCAAGCTAGGGAGTCGGAAGTGATTGTGCAAGTGTTAGGTGCACACCCGTGACGACCTGCCTCCTGCGCTGCTCTCCGAGTTAAGTCGGGGCCTCGCGCGTAGGCGCGAAGGTTGAAGGCAGCTCCAAACCTTGAGGGAAGTGCGGCGTTGGATTCGTCTCTCCTCTCCCCTCATACTGGTTCGCTCCCGCTGTGGCTGATCCCTCCTCCGACTCCACTCCCATCTCCTCGAAGCTCGTCCTCCTCATGATCGGCGGTGCCGCCATCCTGTTCATCGTGATGGCGCTGTTCCTCACCGTCGACCGCCCCGAAGGGGATACGGGAGCCGACGCCGCGCTGCCCGCTCCCGAGCAACAAGTCGAGGAGGGCAATGCCGACATGCCCGTCTCGCCTCGGCGCCCGTCGCCGCCGCTGGAAGACTAGAGCGCAGATCATGTTGATGTAAGCGAGTAGCCACAGTGCCTGATCCACGCCCCCACCTCCTCCACGCTCACCGCTTCCAGCGCCTCGGCCACCGCCGCGCGCAGGGCCTCCCGCGTACGGGCTCCGACGGCCCGCAGCCGTGCCTTCACCTTCGACCAGCACAGCTCGATCGGGTTGAGCTCCGGGCTGTACCGCGGGAGGTAGAGCACGCCGACGCCGGCGGCTTCGAAGGCCGCCCGCACCGCCTTCGTCTTGTGCGCGCTGAGGTTGTCCATGACCACGGCGTCGCCGGGGCGGAGCGCTGGGAGCAGCGCCTCGCTCACGAAGGCGAGGAACGACGGGCCCCGGAGGCCGCCGTCGAGCGCCCGGTGGCAGACGACGCCCTCGGCCGCGATGGCCCCGACGACGGTGAGGTTCTGCCCCCGGTTGTGGGGGACCGAGCCGTAGAGGCGCTCCCCGCGCGGGCTCCGGCCCCGGTGCCGCGTCATCGCCACGTTCGAGCCGGTCTCGTCGAGGAACACCAGCCGCGCCGCGTCGAGCGACGGCTGCTCGGCCACGAAGGCGGCCCGCTCCTCGGCTACGTCCTCCCGGTCGCGCTCGGAGGCCCGGAGCGTCTTTTTTTGAGCGTGAGCCCGAGCCGAGCGAGCGCCCGGTTCACCGTCGGCCGGCTGACCTCGACTCCCCGCTCGGCGGCCAGCCATGCCCGGCGCTCGTCGTCGGTGGCGTCGGGGGCCTCGCGGACGTGCTCGGCCAGCGCGGCGAGGTCCTCGTCGGAGAGGGCCGGGGTCGGCCCCCGGCGCTGCTCGACGGGGGCGGCCGTACCGGCCGTGCGCCACCGGCGCTTGAGCTTCTGGACGAAGCCGAGGCTGACGCCGAAGGCGGCGGCGACGGCTCGTTCGGTGTGGTCGCCGCGGAGGGCGGCGTCGAGGACGCGTTGGCGGAGGTCGAGCGAGAAGGCGCGCATGAGCGAGGAGTTGGGGTCGCCCCAACTTACATCATCCAGAACCCTGCTCTAG